>JAGXBE010000007.1 GCA_018971265.1 Patescibacteria group bacterium | reverse complement strand
GCCGAACGTATCCGTACGGCAATCGGATAGGAGGTTTACACCCCTTCGGGTGCGAAGAAGTATCGTATGCTAGGATGCCCGTATGGATAAGGAAGTCCGGATCTCCATCACTTCGGGCACTATTGTTACCGCGCTGCTCATCATCGCAGGCGCCTATATTTTCTGGCTCTTGCGGGACATCTCGCTTCTCGTGCTGACGGCCATTGTCATCGCTTCTGCCATTGAACCAGGGGTCGCATTTTTCATACGGCACGGCATCCCGCGCTTCGCAGCCGCAGTGCTCGTGTATGTACTCGTGTTCGGTTCGGTCTTCTCGCTCTTCTATTTTTTCTTTCCGCCGATCGTCGGCGATGCCGCGAATTTTCTTTCTTCAGCACCGCACTACCTCGATACCCTCAATATCTCGACCCCTTTCTCGAACATCGCAAACGTGACCAGTCTTGCCAGCGGCCAGCGCGGCACACAATCTTTTGCGCAAACTCTCCTCTCGCTCCAGTCTGTGTTTGCGGCAAGCTCAGGCGGGGTGCTGCAGCTCTTCATCACTTTCTTCGGAGGAATCTTCTCGCTCGTATTGGTCATCGTGCTTTCTTTTTATTTCGCGCTTCAGGATACCGGGGTCGACGACTTCCTGCGCTTGGTAATACCTGCCGCGCACGAAGAATATGCGGTCGACCTTTGGAAGCGCGCGCAAAAGAAGATAGGGCTTTGGATGCAGGGACAAATATTGCTTTCGGTCATCGTTGGCATACTGGTCTATCTCGGCCTTCTTATCATAGCAATCCCTTACGCACTTCTGCTCGCCGTCTTCACGGCGTTTGCTGAAATCATACCGATTTTCGGCTCTCTGGTGGCGGGGACGATGGCGGTTATCGTCGGATATGCGAGCGGCGGGGTTGCACTCGGAGCCATCGTTGCCGGTTTGTATATCGTCGTGAACCAATTCGAGTCAAACCTCATTTATCCGCTTATCGTAAAGAAGATCATCGGCATTCCGCCGCTTCTCGTCATCGTGGCGCTTATCGCTGGATATACGCTCGCCGGCTTCCTCGGCGTCCTGCTCTCGGTACCGGTTGCCGCGGTTCTTTTGGAACTTCTTACGGACTTCGACAAGCATAAGCGTCGGATTGAGCACCGAAGCACGTAGTTCATATGCGGGCGCACTATATCTCCACCACGCTGCCGTATGTGAACGCGAACCCGCATCTCGGGCATGCGCTCGAATTTGTAGAGGCAGATTTCCTCGCGCGAACGCTTCGTGCGCGCGGCGAAGAAGTACTTCTCAATATCGGCACTGACGAGCATGGGGCGAAAATCGCGCAAAAGGCGGGAGAAGCCGGGAAAGACCCGCAAACGTATGTCGACGACTATGCTGCGCGCTTCAGATCTTTCGCCGACCGATTCGAGATATCATACGACTCGTTTATGCGTACCACGGATCCGGAACACATGCGCGCAGCACAGGAATTTTGGAGGCGCTGCAAAACATCCGACGACATATACAAAGCGGCCTATGAAGTGAAGTACTGCATCGGCTGTGAGCTCGAGAAAACCGATTCCGAACTTGTCCACGGCCGCTGCCCGCTCCACCCGACGCTCGAGATAGAGATACGCGAAGAGGAAAACTACTACTTTAGATTTTCAAGATATCAGGAAGCGCTTCTTGCGCACTATGCCGCACAGCCAGACTTCGTCGTTCCCGAAGAGCGCATGCGCGAGCTCAAGACATTCGTTGCAGCCGGACTGAAAGATTTCAGCATTTCTCGCCCGCGAAAAAAGATGTCGTGGGGCGTGCCGGTACCGGACGACACGGAGCATGTCATGTACGTATGGTTCGATGCGCTCGTAAATTACATATCGGCGATCGGCTGGCCGATGGACGAAGAACGATTTCTGAGATGGTGGCCGGCAACTCAGTTCGCCGGGAAGGATAATTTGCGTCAACAAACCGCCATGTGGCAGGCAATGCTGCTCTCGGCGAAGCTGCCGTTTTCGCGGCAAGTATTCATCCACGGCAACATCATTTCCGGTGGGCAGAAAATGAGCAAAACGCTCGGGAATGTCATCGACCCTGTCGCGGTCGCCGAACGGTACGGTGTCGAAGCGGTGCGCTACGTTCTCCTGCGGCACGCGAGTCCGTTCGAAGATTCCGATCTTACGCCAGAGACAATCCACGAACACTACACCGCGCACCTCGTAAACGGTCTCGGCAATCTCGTCGCGCGCGTGATGAAACTCGCTGAGGAACACCTGACGCATCCAGTGGAACTCACGAGCGAGAGCGAGAAGATCTCGGATGAGTTTTTCAAAAAAGTAAAGGAGTTTCATTTCAATGAGGCGCTCGACTATCTTTTCAAGAAGGTGGCGGCTGCGGACGCCTTCATGGCCGAGCGAAAACCGTACGAGAATATAAAGAGCCCCGACGCATCCGTGCGGGAAGCGGCAATTCGCGACATCGCACATTTGGTGCGGGTGCTTGCGGACATCGCCGTCCACCTTTCGCCCGCTATGCCGCGCACTGCGTCCATCATCGCTTCTGCCGTGCGCGAGAATAAAAAACCAGAAAATCTTTTCCCGAGAATATGAACATCAGGTATATCGACGCGCACTGCCATCTGCAATTCGAACAATACGCGCACGATCGAGAGGCCATCATCGAGGAGATGCGAGGAAAGGGAATAGCGGCAATTGTTGTCGGTTGCGATCGAGAAAGCTCGCGTGCGGCGCTCGCGCTTGCGGAAGCGCACGAACACCTCTATGCCGCTGTCGGACTCCATCCGAACTACATTGGACAAGAAAGTCTCGATGAAGAGACATTACAGACGCTTGCGGCGCATCCGAAGGTCGTTGCGATAGGCGAGTGCGGACTCGATTTTTTCAGGCCTCTTGAAGCAAACGAAGACGTGAAGCGCGCGCAGAAAGAGGTATTGCGGAAACACATAGAACTTGCGGCGTCTTTTAACAAGCCGCTCATTATTCACGCACGTCCCTCGAAGGGGACTGAGGACGCCTACCAGGACCTCATTGAATTGCTGCGGGAAGAAAAAGCTGCATACCCGAAAATATCTGGCGACATCCATTTTTTTGTCGGCAGTCCGATGAGCGCGGAAACACTCATCGGACTTGGCTTCACGGTCTCTTTCACCGCCGTTATCACGTTTGCGCGCGAGTACGATTCCGTCATTCGCACTGCGCCGCTCGCGGGCATCCTCTCTGAAACCGATGCGCCTTATATCGCGCCTGTCACGCGCCGCGGGGAGCGCAACGATCCGCTCGCGGTCGTCGAGGTCGCCATGAAAATTGCGGAAATTCGCGGTGAAGATCCCGAGACTGTACGTGTCGCGCTCCTCGCGAATGCGTTGCGGATGTTCTCTCTACCCGGCAGGAACGCGCCATAGAGCATCTTGCGGGCCCTGAAATACCGTGCTAGGATTCGGCAACTATGGCGAGGAAAGATGATATGGAAATACGTACGGAAGGAGACCTTGAAGACAGCGGTTCTGATCCGCGCGTGTATGAGCTTGGTTTTCATCTCGATCCGGAACTTCCTTCCGAGGAGGTAAAAAAGACGTACCAAACGATACGGGAACTCATCGCTCAAAAGGGGGTTCTCGTTGCCGAGGGCGAACCCCAAATGCTGCAACTCGCCTACACTATTTCTTCACGCGGAGAGACTGCAGGCCGTCGCGATTTTGACTCCGCGTATTTTTCCTGGATCGTGTATGAAATGTCTTCCGAACAGCATGCGGAAGTGCTCGCCACCGCCGGGAATAATCCGCACATTATCCGCTTCATTGACCTTCTTACGACAAAAGACGCCGCGCGTCACTCGGTTGAAATGCGCGAACTCTCCGTAAAGGTCCAGGAAAACACGAAGGACGCGGAGGCAGTTCTCGGTACCGAACTCGATACGGTCCTCGAGAGCGTCGAGGTATAATCAACACACAAGACCATGTACCTTAACAAAGCATTTCTCTACGGCAATCTCACCCGCGATCCGGAGCTGCGGGCGCTGCCTTCCGGGCAACAGCTTGCCTCCTTCGGTCTTGCGACAAACCGTACTTACAAAGACAAGAACGGCCAGAAACAAGAAGCGGCAGAATTCCACAATATTGTCGCCTTCGGTCGCCCGGCAGAAATAATCGCGCAGTACATGAAGAAAGGGCGTCCGCTCTATGTCGAAGGGCGTATCCAGACGCGCTCATGGGAAAGCGAAGGACAGAAGAAGTACCGGACCGAAATCGTCGTGGAAAACTTCCAGTTTGGAGATGGTGGCAGGGACAACGCGAATACCGGCGCGAGTCGAGACGCTTCTGAAGACCAGCCGGCCCCGAACACCGCGGATGAAATAAAGTATCCCGACGAGGAAATAAATCCGGAAGACATACCCTTTTAAGTATTGAACCATGGCATACCAAGCAGAACGTGAAGAAATAGAGGTCAAAAAGTTTATCGACTACAAAGATGTGGCGTACCTGAAACAATTCACCAGTCCGCACGCGAAAATGCTTTCGAAGAAACGCACCGGCATTCCCGCCGGCAAGCAGCGTGACATCGCGCAAGCCATCAAGCGCGCCCGTTACATGGCGCTCTTGCCGTACGTCGCGGCGTAGTCTCCGAAAAGGGGCGTGTGGAAAAGAAAAGACCGCTCCGTGAAGAGCGGTCTTTTCTTTTGCATACCAGCCCTGTTTTTTCAGGCCTTCTCGACTCGCTCGGCGTACTCGCCCGAATCGGTGTTGACGCGGACGATGTCGCCCGTATTAATGAAAAGCGGCACATTCACCTTCGCGCCTGTGGAAAGTACGGCGAGTTTCGTGCCGCCCGAGACGGTATTGCCTTTCACAGCAGGCGGCGCATCTTCTACCTTGAGTTCGACTTTTACTGGTATTTTTATAGTCATCGGTTTTTCTTCGTAGGTGAGTACCTCGACGACACTGTTTTGCGTTAGCCACTGCACCTGATCATGGACCGTCCCGAAAGGGAATGAAAAACGATTCTTCGGGTTGTTCTTCTCGGCAAACCAGCTTTCTTTTTGATTGCTATAGAGATAGGTCGCCTGCATCCGGTCGATTTCGGCCTCAGTTACGGTCTCATTTGAGTGAAATGAGATTTCAAGCACGCTGCCGCTCACCATATTTCGCAACCGAGTCTGATTCACTGGCTTTCTTTTCTGCATGCGGAAAATGTGCGAAGAAAGGACCTCACAGGGCTCGCCATTGTAATTGATGATGGTCTTGGGAAGGATTTCGTTGTATGAGAGTACCGCCATAGCTTGGAAACTAAGTCTTGATAAGGATGGTTATAAAAAGTACCGCCAAGGGCGGACTAAGCGTATGATACAGGGCATCATGAGTTTTTCAACCACTGGACAGGATATTCTCTCTGACGCCGAAGTGCTGGCGCGCTCTAGGAAGGATTCCTCGCTTTTCGCTATTCTGGTGAGGCGCTATGAGGATGCGTTCCTGCGTCGGGCGCGGACAATCTTGAAAAGTCCGCAGGATGCCGAGGAAGTGGTACAAGACGCGTTCACCAAGATGTATCTCTACGCGGACAAGTACCACCCCCAAGAGGGAGCAAGCTTCTCCTCGTGGGCATACACGATTCTCAATCGTGTTGCGTATACGAAGTATCGTGCAAAGAGCGCTGAATGGGGAAGACGGGCCGAACTCACCCCCGAACATTATGAGTCTCTTCCGGACGCGCGAGCGGAATTCCTTGAGGACATGTCCATCCGTAATGAAGTCCTCGCCGCACTCGCGAAACTTCCTGAAACCTTGGCGAAGATACTTCGGTTACAATTCATCGAAGGCAAGAGCCAGGAAGAAATCGCGATGGAGGAAAACCTGTCCATTCCCGCCGTAAAAACGCGCGTTCATCGCGGCAAAAAACTCTTCAAAAAAGCATATGACGCACAACACTATGAATAAGCAATCAAATATCGAGCGCACGGTTATGCGGCGCGTAAAGAGCATCCGCGCTCTTCAGCCGCTGCTTTCCGGCAACACGCTCGCAGCGTTTGTGTTCGTTGCGGCGCTTTGGGGTATCGGAAGGGAAGTGTGGGTCGCGCGCGTCTTCGCGAACGCACCGCACGATTTAAAGGCACTTCCGCAATTCTATCTGGCGGCTTTTGACCATACCCGTCTCGTCGTCCAAGCGCTCACGCTCCTTACGCTAGCGTCACTCATCACTCTCGCGCGCGAAACCGCCCGTACAGTCTCTTCCGTTCTTGTCCGGCAGCGGGTGTAGTTATTCCGCGAGCTTCGCTCTGACCTGTTTCAGGAGGTCGTTCGCGACCGCCCTATTATCGCGGAGGAAGGTGCGCGAAGCGTCGTAGCCGACGCCCAGCTTCTGGTCGCCCATCTTGTAGGTAGCGCCGGACTTCGTCACGAGGTCGAATTTCTCACCGAGTGCGATAAGCTCGCCTTCGCGGCTGATGCCTTCGTTGTAGAGGAGATCGAACTCGGTGGTGCGGAAGGGAGCGGCGACTTTATTTTTCACCACCTTCACGCGCACGCGGCCGCCCACCACCTCCTCGCCTTTCTTAATCTGTGCGATGCGGCGGATGTCGAGGCGCACGCTTGTATAAAACTTGAGCGCTTTCCCGCCCGGCGTCGTTTCCGGGTTGCCGAACATCACGCCGATTTGCATGCGGATCTGATTGATGAAGATGACGATAGTCTTGCTTCGCGCGACAATAGCGGTGAGCTTTCTGAGCGCCTGACTCATGAGTCGCGCCTGTTTGCCCACATGCTGTTGGCCCATCTCCCCCTCTATTTCATCTTTCGGGGTGAGTGCTGCAACCGAATCGACGACAATGACGTCGACATTTCCACTGCGCACGAGCGATTCCACTATGTCGAGCGCCTGTTCGCCCGTGTCCGGTTGCGAGATAAGAAGCTCGGGGAGCTTCACGCCGATGCGTCGCGCGTATTCTGGGTCAAGCGCGTGTTCGGCATCGACGAATGCCGCAATACCGCCCGCCCGCTGCGCTTCGGCGATGACATGGAGTGCGAGGGTCGTCTTGCCGCTCGATTCCGGTCCGAATATCTCGATGATGCGCCCGCGGGGAAGTCCGCCGACCCCGAGTGCGGCGTCGAGCCCGACGGAGCCTGTCGCTATCACGGGAATCTTTTGGGGAGCACCCGCGCCAAAGACGCTGATCGCTTCGTCGCCGAATTTGGTTCGAATTTCTTTGAGTGCTTGCTCGATTGATTTTTGTTTCTCGCTTTTGTCGGCGCTTGTCGCGGTGACAGTCTTGAGCACCTTCTCTTTTGCCGGTTTTTTGAAAGCCATAGATAAAATAAATAATTAGGGTACGAAAATAGTACGCGTTTCAGTAACCGTCCTGCCGAAGCGATCGGTGGCTACGAAGGTAAGTATAGACCCTCCGCGCGGAAAGGTAAGGGTTGACGAAAAAGCACCGTCCTGATCATGGGTAAGTATCGCGCCGTCAAGAGAGAGCTGTGCCGCGCGCGCCGCCACTCCCGAAATGGTCACTATGCCGCCCGCAAAAGAAGCGTTGTCGGCCGGTGAGGATATGGAGAGCGCAGGGCCGGCAATGAGCGGCCACGCCTCCATAAGACCATAGCCCGTCAATACGACAAAAACAGCAAGAATGAGATAACGAGTCATTCTCGGGCGCTAAAACGCATACTCGTCATCCCCGCCCTCGGCGGCAGGATTAGTATTTTGCGCTCCGGTGCGCGTGAGTACTTCGCGCGGCTTCGATCCGTCGGCCTCGCCGATGATGCCGTGCGCCTCAAGCACATCCATAAGTCGCGCGGCGCGCGAGTAGCCGATCTTCAATTTGCGCTGCAAGTAGGAGGTTGAGGCGCGTCCGGCCTCTTCGACCGCGACCCGCGCGTCTTCATAAAGGTCGTCATCGATATCATCATCATCAAAACTTCCGTTTACAAGCCCGATAACGTCATTCGGCTCCGTGTTCGTGGCGCCGAGGTCAATGCTCGACAGGTCGCCCGCGTTGTTTGCCTTGATGTAGCTCACTACCTTTTTCACCTCGCCCTCGCTGATGAAGGCGGTCTGGATGCGCACCGGCTTCTGCATGTCGCTTGAGAGATAGAGCATGTCGCCCGCACCAAGCAGGGTCTCTGCGCCCGAGCCATCGATGATAGTGCGCGAATCTATCTGCGAGGCGACCTGGAGCGCGAGCCGCGTCGGGACGTTTGCCTTGATAAGGCCGGTGATGACGTTTACCGAAGGTCGCTGGGTCGAAAGTATGAGATGAATGCCCACCGCGCGGCTCATCTGCGCAAGCCGGACAATAGAGGCCTCGAGCTCGCGCGGGTAGCTGTGCATGATGTCGGCGAGTTCATCGATGACGATGACGATGTAGGGAAGCGCCTCGGGCATGTCGGCGGCGCCCTTTTTCTTCGCCGGTTCATAGACCGTGGCGTGATACGAATCGATATCGCGCACCTGTTCCGCTTCGAGAATGTTGTAGCGGCGTTCCATCTCTTTTGCAGCCCACTTGAGAGAAAGGATCGTTTTCTTCGAATCGGTAATGACGGGAGTGAGGAGGTGGGGAATGCCGTTATAGGCGGTGAGCTCGACGCGTTTCGGATCAATCATGATGAAGCGCAATTGATTCGGACCGTTTCGATAGAGAAGAGAAGTGATGAGCGCGTGTATGGCGACTGATTTTCCGGAACCCGTTGCGCCCGCGACAAGAGCGTGCGGCATCTTCGCTATGTTGACGTAGTGGGGCGTACCCGTGATGTCGCGCCCGAGTGCGGCGAGAAGCGGTTTTGTACTCTCAGTCCACTCCGGAGAGGAGAGGAGCCCGCCCAGTCCGACCATCGCCTTGGTCGTGTTCGGCACCTCGATGCCCACCAGAGACTTGCCCGGAATGGGTGCCTCGATGCGCACCGGGTGCGCAGCGAGCGCAAGCTCAAGGTTGTTTGCAAGGGAGACTATCTTCGAAAGCCGTACACCCTCGGCGGGCTTCACCGCATAGCGGGTGACGGTCGGACCTACCGACACCTCGTCCATCTCAAGGTGAATGCCGAAGTTCTGGAAGGTGCGCTTGATGATGTTCGCGTTCGCCTTGATGTCGCCGGTGCCGGGCCTGCCGCGATCCGCACCGAGAATAGAGAGCGGGGGAGGGTTATACTGCGCGTCAAAGTTTGCGATGCCGGTACCGGCGTTTGGAGTGCCTGAAGTGCGATTAAAGACCGTCACTACCGGCTCATGCTCCGGCGCAGACTCCGCCTCCGGAGCATCCACCTCCTCCTCTTCTTCAGGAAACGGCGCACCGACAACATCCTCGAACTCTCCTTCGGCAAAATCTTCTTCATCCCCGTCTTTCTTATCCTTTGCCCACGAAGACCGTAGCCGTGCATAGAGCGAGACTACATTCTCACTAAGGAGGGCACCGAGCGCTTCGAGATCGCTCACGATTGCGATGCCGACAGCGATGGCTGCAACAAGCAACACCACTGCACCCCAGAAGCCGAAGAATCCGGAAAGCATTTGCCCGAACCAAGTGCCGGCCATCCCGCCGAACTGCGCTCCGGGGAAAAGCCCGGCGAAGGCAAGCACAGCGGCGCTGATGAAGAGGAGACCCGAGGCGGTGAGGGGCGCGAACGCCGGACGGCCGAAACCCGCGTAGAGCCCGACAGCGATAAGAGCAAGCGGCAGGAGGAATGCGCCGATGCCAACCACAGCGTAGGCGAGTGCGAAAAGCGCGGTGCCCACCGGGCCCGCAGCGCCGAAGACAGAGAGCATAAGCAATACGCCGGCAGCAAAGAGGACGATGGCCGAAGCATAACGTATGAGCATGTCATACTCCTTCACTTCTTGCGTACGCCGGCGCGCCCCGTTTCCGTTCCTACCGTTCTTGCGGCTCATAGTATGAGCATATTGTAGCACCAGTTTCTGTCCTGTATCCCAAAATAGAGGCCGTTTCAAAACTCAAAATGGTGAGCGGGCAGAGCGAAAATGATCGTAAGACTTGGCCGAGCGGCCCGGAGCGCTATCATTTTTCGCTCTGCCCGCGAGCTCTGGTTTTGAAAAGGTCTGTACGAGCTAGGAACTTGCATGTCGCAGACACGGCCGTATACTGTCCTATACGATATGAGACACGGACAAAAAAGTATAGGACATGACTCTGGTTTAAATAAAATCCAGACGAAGGTTACAGGTACAGATTTTGAAGATTTTGTCCTAGATAAAAGCATATTTGCAAACATATTTGAAAAAGACATACGCAGAGTATTTATCTATAAGAAGGCCGAACGGCTCGCGAAAGCAATCCACCTCATCGCACCCGCCTTTGCGGAATCAATGTCTTTAAAGAACCGCATGGATGCCATAGCTCTCGGCATGGTGGACGCAGCGATACTGCCCTCCGGGGTCGCCCGCACCGCACTTGCCCGAGAACTCCTCGCGCTCTCAAGCGCACTCTCCATGGCGCGTACGGGCGGCCTTCTTTCCTCGATGAACGCCGATCTCGTCGCTCGCGAAGCGCACGCCTTGCTCCAAGAAGTTGCGGCGTATGAAGAGCCGCGGCTCTTCCTCGACGACGCGCCGACTCTCTCAGGCATTGCGAAGAAAGCGCTCTCTCAAAACAGCCACAATAGGCCGGGGGTACCGGCACGCACTGCGTCTGCGGGCAGGAAACCTGGGGCATATAAAGGACATATAAAGGACACAGAAGATGTAGCCAAAGAGGGCCATATAAAGGACAGGCAAGAAGCAATAATGTCCGTTATAAAAAATAAACAAAAGGCGAGCATAAAGGACATATCAACGATAATTCGCGGTGTTTCTGAAAAAACTATCCAACGCGAACTTCTCGCTCTCATTGCCGCGGGGAAGATAGTGAAGCGTGGCGAACGCCGTTGGAGCACCTACTCTTTATTATCGGAGTAAGTTTTGACTCGTTTCTGCGTCTCTGATAGTATGGCGACTGTGGTAGCGACTGGGGCATAGGAGTGGAAAAACGGCCGGAAACGGCCTCTTTTTCGTTCCCTATTTCTACCTGTTATCCACACGCTTGCTCCTACAGAACGTTTGTCTCCGCTATACTAGACCCTAGTCCTTGCGGGGACATTTGTTCCTCGTTGGGGGCGGTACTTTGATAATTGAATAGCGACTTTAGCGAAAGTCGCATCAACCCTTGCCAACTAACCCATGGCGCACTGGTCGATACCGTGCGCTGTGGGGTAGTGTGAAATGAAACGTGCACGGTGCTCTCTCAATGTGCTCTCACTTGATTATTATGTGCTCCTTAAATCCTTAACAATTGTTATGCAAACGGTAACTACAAAAGCGATAGCGAAGGTCGCAGCGGTAGCGACCGGACTCGCGATGGCGACGTCAATGCTCTCGCTTGCGCCTATCGCGCACGCGGCAGCTCTGACCTCCGCGCAGGTTCAGTCGATTCTCTCGCTCCTCACTTCGTTCGGCGCAGACGCGACGACAATCGCAAATGTGCAGGCATCGCTTACGGGCGGTACGCCTTCAAGCACCACCACCACGACCACCATGACCACGTGTTCCTTCACGAAGGACCTCACGATGAAATCCTCTGGTGCCGAGGTGACGATGCTTCAGCAAGCGCTCATCAATGGCGGCTACTCTATTCCTGCCGGCGCGACTGGCTACTTCGGTGCCCAGACGCGCGCAGCGGTTGTAGCGTGGCAGAAGGCGATGGGGGTAACCCCGGCAGCCGGCTATTTCGGTCCGAAGTCTCGGGCCGCATTCAAGCTTAGCTGCAGCGGTTCAACATCGACTTCGACCACCACCACCACGACGACAGGTACGGGCACCGGCCTCAAGGTCATGCTCTCGCCGACTTCGCCGAACGGTACAGTTCTCGTGACTGGTCAGGGCATCGGGGACCTCGCGGACTTCACGTTCTCGAACCCGACTTCTGCTCCGATCAATGTCACGGGCCTTACTTTCAACCGCACCGGCGTCAGCAATGACTCGACGCTCACGAACGTTTACCTCTACAACGGGGTAACCCGTATCACGGACTCGGCAGGTGTTTCGGCTTCGGCGTTCACCTACTCTGATCCGGTAGCGCTCTTCACGGTCCCGGCAGGCGGCACCTACACGGTGTCGGTTCGCTCGGATATCGCGACTGGCTCGTCCGGTCAGCAGATTGGCGTCAGTCTCGTCTCGGTAAGCTCTTCGGGCACGCTCGACTCTTCCGTCAGCTTCCCTATCATGAGCGGCTACCAGACGGTCTCGGCGGCTACGATGGCGACTGTCAACTACGCGGTCAATCCGACCCCGTCAGCGGCAACCACTATCAGCCCGTCGAACGACTATCCGGTTTGGCAGGACACCATTACCGTCTCTACCAATCCAGTGAAGCTCTCGTCTATTAAGTTCACGAACCTCGGTTCCATCGACTCGCAGTATTTGACCACCCTCCGCCTCTATATTGACGGCGTGCAAGTGGGCAACACTGTCGCTTCGATGTCGGGTAGCCGCTCGGTCACCTTTGACCTCTCGGCTGCTCCGGTGACTCTCTCGACACAGAGCCACATCATGAAAGTTCTCGCAAACATCGGTGCGGGTGGCGCCTCGCGCACCATCCAGATGTCGGTGCAGCGCAGTTCGGACGGTATGTTCGTCGACAGCCAGCTCAATCAGCCGGTAACGCCGACGTACAACTCGACCACCTTCTCGGCGGCTTCGACCGGAGTGATCACGCTCAACAGCGCTTCGGCCTCGGGCGTCTCGGTCTCGCGCAATCCGTCGTCTCCGAGCCAGAACATCGCAGTAGGCGCCTCTTCGGTGAATTGGGCCTCCTTCGATATGCTCGCTTCGGGTGAAAGTGTGAAGGTCTCCGACCTCTATGTCTATGCAAGCTCCACGACAAGTGGCGGCGCATTGGCGGGAGTCGGCGGTCTTAACAACGGCAAGATCATGGTCAACGGTGTCCAGATTGGCTCGACCAAAGACATCGGTTCGCTCGTGGCGAACAAGACTGACTTCGCTCTCGGCTCCTCGCTCATCCTTCCGGCTGGGCAAGTGACGACAGTCATGATCTACGGTGATGCACAAGACACCGCAGGCACGAACTTCCCGAGCGGCTCGACAGTCGTCGTCTCGCTCGCGGCAAACACCAGCAACGCGCAGGGTACCTCCTCGCTCACTTCAACTGGCGTACCAAACGGTACGGCAGGCACGAACGACGTCTCTGGCAACTCCATCACGGTCAGCTCTTCTGCGCTCACGGCGACAAAGGCGACCGGCTATGGTAACCAGACGGTTATCGCGGGTGCGAACAACGCCAAGCTCGGCTCGTTCACGCTCTCGGCTGGCTCTACCGAAGGGATAAATGTCAACACGATCGTTGTTACGATGTCCTCGGCCAATGCCGCATCCATCACGAACCTGACGCTGAAGGACGATGCAACGGGCAACACGCTCGGCTCGGTTCAGACGACCCCGTCGACCAGCAACTCGTTCTCGGTAAGCTTTGACGTTCCGGTCTCCTCGACGAAGACTTTCGACATCTACGGTAACGTCCTCTCGGGCGCAAACGCAGGCACGATAGTCCTGTCAGTAGGCACGGGCACGACGGGCTCGGGCGATTCCACCAACACCTCGACTTCAGTCGGCACGGCGGTGGCGCTCCAGACCATCACACTCGGCACCGGTACGCTCTCGGTAACGACAGGCGCGGGTGATCCAGTCTCCAACAACGTTCTCGCGGGTGCGAGCTCGGTCATGGTCGGCGAATTCAACTTCGCTGCCGCGAACTCCTCGTACACGGTGAACAATCTCGTCATCAAGATTCCGAACGGCGCCGCAACCTCGGTCACGAGCGTCTCGGTAACGTACAAGGATGTGAACGCTACGTCGCACACGGTGACCCAGGCGCTCACGACGAGTGCATCGGCTCCGTATGCAACCGCGACCTTCACCGGTCTCGGCATGTACGTCCCGATGAACGACTCGGCTAACCTCGATGTCTACGTGGGTACGCCGACAATCGCATCGGGTGCCACCTCGGGCGCGGCGATAAACGTCTCGCTCGGCACGGGCGCAACAGTGGGCGACTTCCAGGCAATCAATAGCGCCGGAACCGCGACGACGCAGATTAATGGCGGTGTGGCGGTTGCCTCAAACGGCACGTTCTACGTGAGGAAGTCTATTCCGACCTTCGCGATGCTCTCGACGGGCGTCACGGTTCCGTCGACAGGCACGCCGATCTACAAGTTCACCGTCTCGGCTGACCCTGCAGGCGCAATCGAGTGGACACACCTTGTGTTCAACCTCTCGACCACGACTGCTTCGTTGACGAACCTCTACCTCACGGATGATGCTTCAGGCGTAAGCTTGACTGACTCCGGAGTGTACGCGACGACGACGGCTACGACGGCTACCTTCGACCTCGGCGGCAACGCTACCTCGGCGAAGTACGCGCAAGTCGCGGCTGGTGCAACCAAGACCTATGACCTCTACGCCACGGTCGCTGGCTTCACCACCGGTGCGACGGTTACGGTTAGCCTCGCTACTGACAGCAGCGCTATCGCCAATGAGAAAGCTGCTCCGTACGCAACGGGCAACACGGTCTGGTCTGATCGTTCGGCGACAAGCCACACGACCGCTACGACCGACTGGACGAACGGTTACCTCCTCAAGAACTTCACCTCCAACGCGACGACCTACTCTAAGTAGTCTCGCCTTGAGTGAAATTCAGAAAGGAATAACCTAAGTTCACCGGCCTTCGGGCCACCGGCTAGGAATTTGGCCTGGCAACAAAAAACCACCCTCCCGGGTGGTTTTTTGTTTTGTGGTATCATAGGTTTATGAAAAAAGGTAGCAAACAGTCGGTACGACTTTCTTCTCTTGCGGTCGAATTCGATCGCGAAGAGGATGGTCGTTGGATTGCTGAAATGCCGAAACTTCCCGGTGTTATGGCATATGGTGCGACAAAGCGCGAAGCGCACCAGCGTGCCTATGCTATTGCGCTGCGAACAATCGCCGACAGTGTAGAACAGGGGTCTTTCTTCACTCCTGTTTCTCGTATGTTCGGCTATGGAGTGGCACGCGGCTAAGGCCTCGAAGGTGCTTAAAGCACTTCTCTCTTGCGGCTGGAGCGTTAAACGTCAGAAAAGTTCACACAGAACCCTTTCAAGAGTTGGTTGGCCTGACTACACATTTGCCTTTCATGACCGCGAAGAAATTGGTCCGCGCATGCTCGCTCGCATTGCAAAACATACCGGTCTTACGCCGGATAAACTGTAATCTCATCCCTTTTCAGGTCTGACCTAAACATCCGTTGGCCGAACAACAAAAAACCACCCTCCCGGGTGGTTTTTTGTTTTGTGGAGTGCTACCATAAATGTATGAAAAAAGATCTTCATATAACGCTCGATATCGAGAGATTGCCCGAGGGGTATTACCTCGCGACGAGTCGCGAGGTGCAAGGGCTTGTTGCTCAAGCGAAGACCTTTGAGAAAACAGTTGAGATAGCCGAGGACATAGCGCGGAAACTCCTTCATGCCCAAAAAGGAAAAACAAAACACCAAGAAAGAATTACCTACCCGATGGTAATTTCCGCCTAGTTCTTGGTATGGGGAAATTGTCCGGAGTCACGTACAGATTTCTCGCGAAAAAGTTACGTGAATTCGGTTTCGAATTTTTCAGAGAGGCGAAAGGGAGTCATGAGATCTGGTATAGCGAGGACACAGACAGGTATATATACGACTATCCCGAAACACAGTGGGGATATGGCAGAAGGAACCGTGCGAAGTATTTTAAAACAAGCAGACATAGAAGTGGACGATTTCCTCGATTAAATCGCCGGCTCGGAATTTTGCCCAGTAACAAAAAACCACCCTCCCGGGTGGTTTTTTGTTTTGTGGTATTCTTTATTGTATGCAGATAGTGAAGAAGTACTGGGTTATCGTAGCAGTTGTCCTCATTGCTGGTGCCGCTGCTTACGGCGTGTGGCACTACCAAAAGACGCGGGTGGCGGCTTTCCCGATAAACTCAGCGGACGCGATTTCCTCATGGAGTTTCAAGGGCGCGTATACGGGAAACGATGCGCTGGTTGCACAGGCGAACGCAGACATCGCCAAACTTACAGGGCTGCTCGGGAAAGGGCAGTACGACGACTACGATCTCTATCTCGGCATCGGAAACGACAACAATCTTCTCGGCAACGGCACTGGCGCGTATGAAAACTATGACCAGTCTATTCACATCCACCCCGACAAGGGTCTCGCGTATGTAAACCTCGCTCACCTCATGGATGAGCTCGGCGCATACCACACCGCCGTCGATGCCTATGCGAAAGCGGTCGCAGTGGAACCCTCCGTGCTTGAGTACCACATCGAACGTCTTGCCTACCTCACGCGGCAGTTTCCGAAAGATAACGCTCTCATCCTTGCGGCGCTCACCGACGCAAGCAAACAGTTTGGCGATACGCCCTCCATACTTGCGATAGAAGCGCAGTGGCTCACGGGACAGGGCCGCTACGCTGATGCGATAAAAGCATGGGAGACGGTCAAAATGCTTTCGCCGAAAGATCGCCAAGCGTCGATTGACGCCGAAATAGCGCGGCTCAAGGCGAAGCAATGACCTACTTCCTGGAACGCATCGAGCGCGCGTATCCTTGGCTCCTCCTCGCGCCCGTCATTTTGCCGGTCGTGATATGGGGCGGGCTCATCTACCCCTACTTGGTGCCGAAGACACTGCTTTTTTACGCACTTTCTTTTATCGCGATGGGCGCATTCGCTCTTCTCGCGGCCCATGAACGCGCGTTTTTCTGGGGACGGCTTGCGCACAAGGAGACCTGGATTCCCGCATTGCTTCTTGCGCTCGCGTATATCGCGAGTATCGCCGGCTTTGATTTTTACCGGAGCTTCTGGTCGCTCTTTGTTCGCGGTGACGGGCTTCTCATGCTCACCTGCGCCGTCTCGAGTTTTTATCTCATACTGCTCTACGCCGACCGCGCGTTCTTTGAGCGGTTGCTGCGCCTTGTGGCGATTGTCGGAAGTTTTGTTGCGGCCTATGGCATCGGCGAATGGCTCTTTGGCGGCGGACGCATCGGCAGCTTGCTCGGGAATGCGGCGTTCTTTGCGGGATACCTCGGCATCACCTTCTTTGCGACGCTCGCTGCGGCACATGCGCTTTCCGGCGGGTGGCGGCGCGCGGCAAATGTCGGGGCGGCACTCCAAGTCATCGCCATCGTGCTTACCGCGACGCGCGGCACGATGCTCGCGCTCTTTGTTGCGGGTGGTGTGGCGCTCGCGTATATCGCTCTACGCAACCCCGGCGCGGAGGCGGCGGAATCAAAAAAGGAGGTAAGACTTGGCCGAGCGGCCCGGAGCGCACCCTTTTTTGGTTTCGCCGCCGGAGCGCAGCGCATCTGGGCGACGGGCGTGCTCCTCGCGCTCGTTGCGACAGGCGGTCTTTTCTTCGCCTTTCGCGCGGAAATAGCGAAAATGCCGTTCGCGCCTGCGGCGCGTATTGCCTCCATCGGCGCCAATGATCCGGACGTCGCCAGCCGACTTTTCATCTGGAAGAACATGTTGGGAGAGATAGAGAAAAGCCCATGGCTCGGTGTCGGCACCGAACACATCGACGTGCTCTTCAACCGATTCTATGACCCCACCCTGATACAAGAGCAGTGGTTCGACCGTTCGCACAACGCGTTTCTCGATTATGCCGCGCAGTACGGCATAGGCGGCCTCCTGCTCTACCTTGCACTCATCGCGTCTTTCTTTGTCGCCGCGCGGCGTAGCGCGCGGGACGGGGACACCCGTCTTGCAGGACTCTTTGCGCTCCTTGCGATAACGTATGCCGTGCAGAATGTCTTTGTTTTCGACACCATCTCCTCTTTTTGGCTTCTCCTCGCACTCCTTGCCGCGTACCTTTCCGTTTCGTTCGGAGACGGTCCATCACGGAGCGTCCTCCCGCTTCTTCCGTGGATACGGAGCGCGTCATGGGTATTCGCGCTCGTGCTCGCGCTCCTCATTATTCCCGCGTCCGTTCGTCCTGCGCTTGCGGCGTACGACCTTTCGGAGGCGTACAAATACCAGCTCATTGATGTGTCAAAAGAGGTCACCTATCTTTCACACGGCATGGCGCTTGGGACGTACGGGGACCTCGAGTACGGCTACGAGGCCTACGACATGTATGCGAACGATCAGGCCACCGCGCTCTCGGGCGACGCACGCGTTGCCGGATACCAGGCGGCACTCTCCATCCTTACCGACGATTTTAATCGTTATACCTATGACGCGCGCACCGCGCTCTATCTCGCGCACGTGCTCTCACTCGCACCGCCCGGCATAACCGTTGATAAAAACCTGCTTTCAGCATCTCTCGAGCGCGCAATACGCCTCTCGCCAAAGCGCTCACAGCCATGGTACGTGCTCGTAAACCTCTCCATCAGCGAAGCGAACACGCACCCGGTCGGTTCTCCGGAGCGCGCAAGCGGCTACGCTGCCGCCCGCGATATCCTTGCTCGCTACATCGCTCTCGTGCCAACCCTCGCGGAACCGCACTTCGTACTCGCGCAGCTCGATTTCGCCGCCGGCGACACGGCGGCCGCTTCTGCCGAGGCCGCGAAAGGGAAGGAAAGTTATACGAGCGATCTCGAGACCGCGCGGCGCGCCGTCGGTTACTACGAGAACATTCACGACTGGCAGAACGCACTCTTTTTCCTTAAGGAAGTCGTGCAGCTCGATCCGCAGGATACTGTTTCGCAATACGATCTCGCGAAAGTAACGTACCTGTCCGGCGATCCCGCAGGCGCGGTGCGCATAGTGGAAGGACTGCGAAAAACCGATCCGGCGATACTCGGTACCGATCAGAATTTTCTTGCCGCCATCACTGCCTATGAATCCCGTTAGAGGCTTCAGACGATAGGTATAAAGTATCGTACAATCGAAATCATCATGAGCTTTACAAACAAGGCCTCTAACGGGATGAACAATCGAGAAAGCAACAATAAGAGTCGTCTCGACGTCGAGAGAAGGATGCTCCCCTTCTTTATCGAGTTCGTGAAGTTTTCAACCGGCTTTGCGGCAATCGTCGCTCTCGCGCTCCTCGCGCTCCATTTCGTGAGTGCATCTTCGTGAATAGCTTCAAAACAAACGCCGCCTTCTTTAGAAGGCGCCGTAAAAACTAGCATTCCGGAAGAACAAGATACCCGCCCTCTCTGCTCACAATCCCGTGGGCAGTCTCCCGACCTCCGCAGAAGCGGGCTCGTACCAACCCTTCTCTTTCTGCCGCCGCACGGGAATCCGCCGGATAATTCCGGCCCGCACCAAACGTTTCATCACCTCTACGTCCTCCTTGTAGAACTTCTCGCTCCCGAGTTCTCCCAGCACCACAAGATCGATGCTGAGGCGAAACCTCTCTTCATAGGGTATTTTCTCTTGGATTTCTCGCAGTTTCCGATTCAGATTACCCATCAGGTCTCCTTCAAGGCGCAAGGCCCCGCATCAGGGTACCGGTACTATAATGAGATTTTCCGCAAACGCCATTTGCGAATCGGAAGCGCGTGCGCTATCATCGCGCTTGTACGGACCGAAGACAGCAGGCTAAATATACCCGTCCAGGGAATTCGTAAGTCCTGCCGAGGCGAGACCACGCGGTCGAACTCTCCTTCATTTCGTTCGTACGAAATATCGTATGGCAATATCAAAAGACAAAAAGCGCGAAATAATCGCGAAGCTCTCGGACGCCTTTAAGGAGGCGTCCTCGGTGGCGTTCGTCGGCTTCACGAAGCTCACTGTCGCGGATACTTCGAAAATGCGCAAAGAACTCTCTCAGGCAGGCGTGCATTACTTTGTCGCGAAGAAGACGCTTATCCGAAGGGCTCTCGCGGAGCGGGGCTACACCGGCGAAGCGCCGGAGCTGCCTGGCGAAGTAGCGGTCGCATGGACGACCGGAGAAGTAACCGCACCTTCGCGCAGCATCTACGGATACAGCAGGAAGCTCAAGGACGCGGTTGCGCTTCTCGGCGGCGTCTTCGAAGGCGCATTCGCGGACAAAGGGAAGATGACCGCGATCGCAACTATTCCGCCGATGCCCGTCTTGCGCGGCATGTTCGTCAACATCATCAACAGCCCTATCCAGGGATTGGTTGTTGCGCTCGACAAGATTCGAGAGAAGAAAGCTTACTAATTGTTTTAAAAAAATCGTATGGACGAAATGAACCCAGAAGTTGCCGCAGCTCCGGCCGTTGAGCCGGAAGCTTCGGCAGCCGGAGCCCCCGCTCCCGTCGCGGCAGAAGAGTCGGTAGAAATTCCGGCAAAATTCAAGAAGCTTGTGGAAGAGGTTGAGACCATGACGGTCCTCGAGCTTTCCGAGCTGGTAAAGGTGCTCGAGAAGAAGTTTGGCGTAAGCGCCGCTGCGGTTGCAGTCGCCGGGCCTGCCGCAGGAGCGGCTCCCGCTGAAGACGCCAAGTCGACTGCGGACGTCGAGCTTACGGACGCGGGCGGCAGCAAAATAGCCGTTATCAAGGCGGTGAAAGAAGCGCTCGCGCTCGGTCTGAAAGAAGCAAAGGACCTCGTCGACGGCGCTCCCTCGATGTTGAAGCAGGGCATGAAGAAAGATGAAGCCGAAGAACTTGCCAAGAAGCTCGAGGCCGCAGGCGCAAAAGTCACTCTAAAGTAAGTTTTCTCACGAAAGAGAAATTGTCTCGCGCTCATCCGTTCGCTTGGCAGTAAACCACAGGAAAAATCCGCAACAAAAACACGCTTCCGCCAAGGGCGGAAGCGTGTTTTGCGTTTTGTCGTCCTGGCATTTACACTAGCGGCACCATGGAACCTTTTGCCAGAATCTTCGGCTCTCCGGCACGTCTGAAAACCATCCGGCTTTTCATCTTCAATCAAAATTACGCCTTCTCGCTTGCCGAGGTTATGCGACGAACGAAACTCTCGAGTGCCGTTGCACGTCGCGAGATCGCCGAACTTCTCAGCGCCGGTATTTTGCGCAAAAAAGGCGCGCGCGCGTCTGTGCGCTATCAGGCGAATCCTCGTTTCGAGCACCTGAACGCGCTCGACATCTTCATCCGCGATACGACCGGCGTGAATCCGCAAAGCATGATAAAGATGCTTAAGCGCGCCGGGACGCTACGGCTCGTCGTGCTGTCGGGGTTCTTTACAGGCATTCTTGAGTCGCAGATAGATCTGCTCATCGTGGGGGATACCCTCGAGGAACGCGTGCTTGCAAGCGCCGTGCACTCTCTTGAGGCCGAGCTTGGCCGCGAGATACGCTACGCTTTTTTCGCAACGACAGATTTCCGCTATCGTCTCGGGGTCTATGACCGGCTTTTGCGGGACGTTTTCGACTATCCACACCGGGTACTGATAGATAAAGTAGGGCTCTAAAGATGCTATACTTTAGCGGAGAAGCTCGTATAGTTAATAAACGCGAGTAATTAGTCATAAACAAAGTCTTTTACTATGGTTTTCACTACATGGGCGGATGTGCTTAGCCAGTCTTTCCAGAATCTGTTCTACGGATTGGTGGCGTTCATTCCAAACCTGGTTGTCGCGATTGTCGTCTTTATCGTCGGCTGGCTTGTCGGCGTCGGTCTTGGCCGCGTGGTTACGCAGATAATCAACTCACTCCGTATCGATCAGGCGCTCAAGTCTACCGGCATTGAACAGGTGCTCTCTCGTGCCGGTTTTGAACTTTCCTCCGGCAAGTTCCTCGGATTTCTCGTCAAATGGTTCTTCGTCATCGTCTTCCTCGTGGCATCCTTGGATGTGCTCCATCTCACGGCGGTAGACCTCTTTCTCACCGATGTCGTTCTCGGCTACCTTCCGCAAGTAATCGTTGCAGTTCTGATTCTGCTTGTCGCGGCAGTCGTTGCCGAGTCGGCAGATCGCGTCGTAACGGGTTCGGCGAAAGCGGCATCCTTGCACGCAGCTGGTTTTCTTGGCAAGGTGGCGCACTATGCGATCTGGGTATTCGCGATTCTCGCGGCCCTCGCACAGCTGAATGTGGCGACTGCCTTTGTGCAGACACTGTTTACCGGCGTCGTCATCGCCGCGTCGCTCGCCATCGGACTCGCATTTGGTCTTGGCGGCCAGAGGGCCGCGGAGCACTATATAGAGCATCTGCAGTCTGAGATAAGCAAGTAATCGGGACCTCCGTTCCAAAGCAAAAGACCTCTCTTGGGAGGTTTTTGCTTTAATTCCTCGGGTCTTTCGGAATGTCTTGACGCGATAGGAGCGTTCGTCTATACTCGCACATACGTGTCTACGAACCGAAAGAACCAATCTTTAAGGAGCGGATAGGCCGTAAGGCCGCGGCGTGTGAGCGCCGAAAGAACCGCTTCAGGCGGTTCTTTCGTTTCCAGGGATACGCAGATTCTTTGACATACGAACCCCGTTAGACAACTCAACGAACTCACTCCGTTGTGAGTCTAGCGTTTGTGGCACGTGATTATTCGCGAACTACAAATGCATATTTGGAAAGTTGTCTAACGGGGCGAATACGCATACATAACGAATCGTTTAAGAAACGGTTCGTGTCCGCGATTAAAATCGCGGGCGAATTGATATCCTCGCAGCAGTGGTGTTGCGAGGTGACAACGTGCGAATTGGAAATGATTGTGGTATTCAGGTCTCCGTACGAGAGACATAAGAGTGCACGGTGGATGCCTTGGCCTAGGACGGCTATGAAGGACGCGACTAACCTGCGAAAAGCTTCGGGGAGGCGGTTTGTAGCCTTTGATCCGGAGATGTCCGAATGGGGAAACCCTTCCAGTCTTGAACTGGAAATCCGCGGAGTAACGTCTGCGAGAAGCGAACCCGGGGAAGTGAAACATCTCAGTACCCGGAGGAAAAGAGAACAATAGGAGTTGCGTTCCGCTCACGCGTATGTTCGTGTGAGTGGAACGCAACTCTCGTGATACCCCTAGTAGCGGCGAGCGAAAAGGGAAAAGCCCAAACCGAAGTCTTCGGGCTTCGGGGTTGTAAGGTATAAGCTTCGTACTTGTACGAGAAGAGTTATCAATCGTCTTTATAGCGGAAGCTGTTGGAAAGCAGCGCCACAGAGGGTAATGGCCCCGTACGCGAAATGAAGTCGACTCTTGCTTATATTCTTGAGTAACTCGAGACACGAATAGCTCGAGTGAATCTGCCGGAACTAACCGGTAAGGCTAAATACGTCCTATGACCGATAGTGAACTAGTACCGTGAGGGAAAGGTGAAAAGCACCCCGAGAGGGGAGTGAAATAGACCTGAAACCGTGTACTTACA
>JAGXBE010000031.1 GCA_018971265.1 Patescibacteria group bacterium | reverse complement strand
GAGTTTGTCTTGCGTGGCGCTCGCGCTGCCATTTCGCACCAGCTCGAGCATCGCGAGAAAATAGACGATGCGCGATTCGCGGTCGGCGCCTTTGGTGAGATCGCTGTAGCGCGCTTTGAATGCGCGCGCGAGGCGGTCTTTTAAAGACACAATCACTTCTTCAAGCTTGAGTACGGGGGCGACAGTTGCTTTCACGAGCGCCTCGGGCTTGGGCAGCGTATGTAAGAGTTTGTGCGCTGCGGTGCGAAGCGCGGAGATGCTCGTTTCGGCGGGGCTGAAAACAGGCAGGCGCTCCGGCGCGCGTTTTGCGAGAAAAAGCGGCGCGCGTCCCCATTCTTTGCGCAGCAATTTCGCCGCCTTGCGATACGCGGCGTATCGCGCGAGCCGCAGCTCAAGCTCTGCAACGCTTTCCTGTTCTTCCTGAGAGAGCTTGAGGGTCGGCAGGAGCGTGCGGGATTTGATGAGAAGGAGCGTCGAGGCGACGAGGATGAATTGCGCCGTCTCGCCCAGCGGCATCTCGGGCAGCCGCTCGACGTATGCGAGATATGTATCGCATACCTGCGAGAGTGACACTTCGGAAATCGACATCTTGCGCGCCTCGATGAGGTTGAGGAGGGTCTCCAAGGGGCCTTGGAAGCGCTCTGTGGCGATGCTAAACGTACTCATGATTCGCCTTCGGACAAAGAATGATCGATGCGGTGCATGTCGCGCGGGAACATGCTCGCCTCGCGGATATTTTTGAGCTCGAGGATCTGCATCGTCATGCGCTCCGCGCCGAATGCGAAACCTCCTTCGGGCGGCACTCCATAGCGAAACGCCTCGAGGAACATCGAAATCTTGTTTGGGTCCATATTCCATTTCTCAACGTGTTCGAGGAGTTGTCGGTAATCGTTGATGCGACGGCCGCCGGAGAGCCACTCAACGCCGCGACACAGGAGATCCATGCCTTCGTTGTACTCCGGCTGTGTGGGATTCGGGTAGACGTAGAAAGGTTTTTGCTGCGTCGGATACCCGTAGACATATACGAAATCCGATCCCGTTTCTTCTTTGACAATTTCGCACAGGCGGCGCTCCTGCTCGGGGTTCAGATCTTTATCATCCGGCGCGCCGAGCTTTTCGAGCGCTTCGGCGAGGCTCAGTGTGGGCGTTTTCTCGATCATTGTCGGCAGTGTTGCACCGAGAAATTCTAATTCTGCGGCGCACTTCTCCCCTACCTGTTGCAAAATATAGCGGACCGTTTCTTCCGACATATCGCGCACATCCTCCCATGAATCGATGAATCCCATCTCCGCATCGAGCGAAACGATCTCGGTGAGGTGGCGCGTTGTCGCGCTCGGCTCCGCTCGGAATACTTTGTTGACGGAAAAAACGCGCTCGAAAGCCGTCATCACGATTTGTTTGTAGAGTTGCGGCGATTGCGTGAGGTACGCTTTCTTGTCGAAGTACGAAATTTCAAAAACCTCCGCACCGCCTTCTGCCGTGGCGGGCGCGATCGCGGGCGCCTGAAACTCGAAAAAGCGCTGGCTTTTCATAAATTCCCGGAAGGCATCGATGATCACCGCCTGCACGCGGAAAATCGCCTGCAGGCGCGGGTGGCGCAGCGTGAGCGCGCGGTGGTCGAGTTCTGTTGTCAGGTCGAGATTGAAACCGTCTGCCGACATGTCGAATGGGAGCGGTTGTGCCGGGGCGATGATCTCGATCGATTCGATTTTCAGTTCGATATCGCCGTTTTTAACTTTCAGGTTGCGATTTTGTTCGGGGCGTTCGTTGACAATGCCCTGGATCGCAACGACGTACTCGACGCGGATATCTTTGGCGGTCTCGATCGCGTCGCTTTTCGGGAGTACGACGGCTTGCACCGTCCCGCTCAAATCGCGCACGTCGAAAAAGACAAGCTTGCCCTGGTCGCGGCGCACCGAGACCCATCCTTTGATCGTTACGGTTTCGCCGACGTGTTCTTTGAGATCGCCAATGAATGTTCGTGCCATAGTTTTATAGCGTGACGCCGACTTTCTGCCGGACGTCGATCATTTTCTTTTCTGCAATCGCGCGGGCGTGCTCGCTTCCCTCGCGCAGAATGTTGGCAACGTCTGTGTCGGAAATATTCTCGCGGACATAGCGCATGGGCGCAATAAACGCTTCAAGGTCTTCGATAAGCGCTTCTTTGCTCGCTTTGTAATTGCCTTTATTAGCTTTGTAGATCGGCGCGAGGTCGATCTCGCTGCGCAGCAAGCGATGAATGTTGTAGACATTCTCCGGACTCTCGCCGGAAGAATCGGTGAGGATCGACATCGCCGCTTTCGCAATCTCGTCTTTCGTGCCGAAAAGCGGGATCGTGTTGCCGTAGCTCTTGCTCATTTTCTTGCCGTCGGTGCCGGGCACTGTCGCTACAGCTTTATTGATGTATTCACGCGGCTCTTTGAAGGTTTCCCCGTAGGCGTTGTTGAATTTAGCGGCGGCTTCACGCGCATACTCTATATGTTGCCGCTGATCTTCCCCCACGGGTACGACATCGGCGTCGTACAAAAGTATGTCGGCCGCCATAAGCATTGGGTACGTGAAGAGCCCAGCATTAGCTTCGAGTCCTTTGGCGACCTTGTCTTTGTACGCGTGCGCTTGCATTAAAAACGGCACCGTAACGAGACAATCAAAGATCCACGCGAGCTCAGTATGCTCCAAGATGTCTGATTGTTTGAAAATAACGACATCTTCCGGGCTCACCCCAACGGCGATGTAATCCTTTACCGTATTGAAAATACTTTCGCGTACAGCTGAGGAGTCCTTGAGTGAAGTCAGCGAATGATAGTCCGCGACCATGAGGAAGCTCTCATAACTGGGGTACATTTCGACAAAGGGCTTGAGTGCTCCGAAATAGTTGCCGATATGGAGTGTTCCTGAAGATTGAATGCCTGTCAAAAGCCGCTGCATATGGTCAATATATCAAACGAATGCGAGGTGCAGAAGCACTAGCTGCGCAGTTTCTTGGCAAGCTCGGAGAGTTGAGAATCATCGGCGCGATCGTGGTCATGCGAGGAAATATAGCCTTCGTATATCTCGAAGTATTTGTCGATCTTGGACTCGATACGGCGCCATTCGCCCATGTCGGCTGTTCCGTGCATCGGATAGAGTTTTGCGTGGACGTGATCCACTCCATAACCCTCGAAGACGAGCGCGGTGCGGCTGACATCGTCGAATTTTGAATCGAGCAGGTGCGCAACTTTTTTGACCGCAATTATGAACTCGTGAAGGATGTCATCCGGCAGCTCGAAGACATAGCTCGGATAGTGCTTTTTTGGAATGACGACAGTCGTACCTTTCGTGTTGGGAAAGATCGATAGGAACGCGACGTGCGTTTCATCCTCCCACACTGTATGGCTCGACGCTTCGCCAGCTACGATCTGGCAGAAAATACAGTCTGGCTTTGCTGTTTTCGTCCAATTCAAGACTGATCCATTTGCTTCCATGGAGTGGGCTGTCTTTACAGTTTATTCTTAAACCCGATCAAATGATACCCAAGATTTTTGCGAGGTAGAGCCCGAGACCCGTTCCAAGAAGATTGAGTTTCTGCGCGTCGGCGCGGGAGAGCAGTGTCTAGGGTTACCCTAGACAAGATGAATGTCCCGCCATGACACGGGGCCGAGCTTTTTTAATTGACCTAACTCTGGCTTTTGTGGTATTTTCAAGTTGGATAGCTCTTTGATATATCAAGGAGTTACAAGCGAAACCCCCTGACAGAGATAAGGAATCGTGTCATGACTGAGAGAATCCTTTCTGGTATCCGTGCCACTGGCCGGCTGCACTTCGGCAATTTTCTTGGGGCTGTCCGGAACTTTGTGAAGTTCCAGACGCCCGGGAATACCTGTCTCTACTTTGTAGCAGATCTCCACACCCTCACCACTCTCGAGAACCCGGCTCAACTTCGGGATAATCTAATCGAGATGGTGAAGGACTACATCGCTGCGGGCCTCGACCCGGAGCAATCGATCATCTATGCTCAGTCAAGCGTTCCGGAGATTTCGGAATTATCGCTCTTGCTGGGTATGCTGCAACCGCTTGGCCAGTTGCAATTGATCCCTACATTCAAAGAGATGGTGCGTAAGCATCCCAACAATGTGAACCTCGGACTCATCACCTACCCTGTCCTTATGGCGGCCGATATTCTCGGACCGCGCGCGACCTTGGTACCTGTTGGTGAAGATCAAGTGCCCAACGTTGAACTGGCTCGGAATCTTGCTGAGCGGTTCAACAACAGATTCGGCGACGACATGTTCGTTGTGCCGAAGATGATGGATCAGATGATCAAGGTGCCTGGTCTCGACGGCAGCAAGATGGGCAAGTCGGAAGCGGACAATGCGATTGACATAAATGCCAACGCCGAGCAGATCCGCGCTCGATACACTAAGGGCGTAACGGACTCGAAGAAGGTCCGCGCAAATGACTCGGGCGAGCCCTACCGTTGCTTGTCCGTCTATCCTGTTCACAAACTCGTGAGCAGTGGTAATGGATGCGTTGGGGTCGAAGCGCTTGCCAAAATCGAAGCTGGTTGCCGTTCTGGATTTCTTTCCTGTGTTGCATGCAAGGATATCCTCGCCCGCAACATCGCGCAGCTTCTGGGTCCGTTCCAGGAGAAGCGCGCGGCGCTTGCCAGCAAGGACGACTACGTTCGGGATGTACTGAACGATGGTGGTAAACGTGCGCGTACCGCCATTCAAGAAACCGTTGGTCTCGTACGTGAGCGCATGGGCATCATCGTCTACTGAAACTCGGAGGAGAAGAATGATCAGGTCGCTTGAATTAAAGGAACTCGGCAGACGGATTGAAGCTACCGATCTCCTTCTGCTGACCTTGGTTGCCCATCGCATGCAGCTTTCACTCAACGTTGGGGCGTACAAGAAGGCGAGGGGCGAGCAGATCTACCGACGTGCCGCGGAGCTCAAGAGGCTCGATATTGCCCGCTTTATTGCGGTCAATATTGGT
>JAGXBE010000006.1 GCA_018971265.1 Patescibacteria group bacterium | reverse complement strand
GTCTCACGTTCCTGCGGAGGCGGAGAGATTTGAACTCTCGAGACCCTTTCGAGCCTGCCGCCTTTCCAAGGCGGTGCACTAGACCACTATGCGACGCCTCCTGTTTTAGAGCCCTGTCGAGAGCCCGTATGTGTCTTGTTATAGCATCGGATGCTCTTATTTTCCAAGCAGAGCTTGGACTCGGCTTTGGATGGGCGGCCGCATCGGAATGCGGCACTACATGCTGTTACTTTTGAAGCAAAGCTTCAATTCTTTTTTGAATGGGCGGGTGCGTCGAAAACATGCGCTCGATCCAGCCGGAGCTCCCGCCCGACTTCATCCCGAAGGGGTCGCCGATGAAAAGGTGCGCGGTTGCAAGGTTTGCGTTTCGCATCGGCGCTCCGTAGCCGCCGATTTTTTGCAGCGCAGAAGCGAGGCCCTCCGGATACCGCGTGAGCAAGGCGCCCGAGGCGTCCGCAAGATACTCGCGGCGCCGCGAGACGGCGAGCTCGATCAGCTTAGCGGCGAGTGGGGCAAGCACGATGCCGACGACGGCGAGGACCATGAGAATCGCATTCCCGTTATTATCGCGACGATCCCCGCCCCAAAAAGAGACGCGCAAAAAGATGTTCGCGACAAGGGCGACGAAGCCCGCGAGCACGACCGCGACCGTCATCAGAAGCATGTCGCGATTCTTGATATGCGAAAGCTCGTGACCGATGACGCCCTCAAGCTCCAGACGCGTCATCATGGCGAGAAGCCCCGTCGTTGCGCAGACGACCGCGTGTTCTTCATCGCGGCCGGTCGCAAATGCGTTTGGCGCCGGATCGTCTATCACATAGAGCTTCGGCTTCGGCAGCCCCGCTGCAATAGCGAGATTCTCGGTGACGGTATAGAAATCGAAAAATTCCTCGCGGGTTGCGGGCCGCGCGTGATTGAGCGAGAGCACGAGCTTATCGGAAGCCCAGTATGCGTAAAAATTTGTCGCTACCGCGATGATAATCGCGAGATAGAGAATGGCCGGATTGCCGTAGTACCACGAAATTGCGTAGCCGACTAAAATGACTACGGCCAAAAAACCGACGACGAGCGCCCACGTGCGACGGATGTTTGAGCTGCGTTCGGTGTAGAGGTTCATCCCGTTAGAAATTAACCTGATAAACGAATTTGATTCTCGAGTGTTCCATTCCGCTCGTACCGTTATTTCTAACGGGATTCATACTTCTTCATTTTCCTTCCCCACGACAACTTGGTTTCGACCGGCTCGTTTTGCCTCATATAGTGCCTGGTCGGCTTTTTCGTATAACGTTTTCGCATCGCGCGAACTTTTTGATGAAACAACGCCGAAACTCGCCGTGACGTCGATTTCAGGGTGTCCGTCAAACGTCATGTGGGCTATCTTCTCCCGGACATATTCGGCGTCGCGCACGGCGATGGATTCGTCCGCACCCCGCAAAAGCACGACGAATTCTTCTCCACCGACACGGGCCACTACGTCCGTCTCGCGAACCGAGTCCTTAAGAAGAGCCGAGACCTTCTGCAGCACCTCGTCGCCAACCGGGTGGCCATAGGTATCGTTGATCTGTTTGAAATGGTCGAGATCGACAAAAACCAAAGAAATCTCTTTGAGCGGCTCGCCGTGCGTGCGGTGCTCGTTTATTTCACCCCGAATAAGTTTAAGAGAGTACTCGAGCTCGCGCTCGAAGTACCTGCGATTCTTCACGCCGGTAAGAGAGTCAATGCCATGCTGTTCTTCCAGGTATTCGACATGCAGTTGAAGAAGCGCGTTCTCGTTCTCAAGATCCTGTACTTTTTTCCTCAGTGCTTCCTGTTCGCTTTCCGGAGTCTTGATAGAATCATCCTGCTCCTGTTTAAAAGACTCCATGGGGCGGTCGTTAAAATTCTACTTTCACCGGCTCGGCGGCGGCGGTGTCCGCAGCGGAAAGCTCGAAGAGGTCCATGAGGCCGAACTTGAAGGCGTTCGCGATTATGTTGCCTGGGAATGACTGCAGGGCTGTATTGAGCGACATGACGGTCGTGTTGTAGAAGCGGCGCGCAGCCTGGATTTTGTCCTCAGTGTCGGAGAGTTCCCTCTGGAGCTGGAGAAAATTCTCGCTTGCTTTGAGTTCCGGGTAATTCTCTGCAACGGCAAAGAGCGATTTCAGGGTGCCCGCAAGCGCGTTTTCTGCTGCGGCTTTGTCGGCGGCGCCGGAGGCGGTCATTGCCCTCGTACGCGCCTCGGTCACATTCTGGAAAGTCGTCTTTTCATGCGCAGCGTATCCCTTCACCGATTCGACAAGGTTCGGAATAAGGTCATAACGGCGCTTTAGTTGCACATCGATGTCAGCCCAGGCCTCTTTTGCCTGGTTGGTGAGCGATATAAGGCGGTTATAGGATACGATAATCCAGAGCACGATGAGTCCGAAAACTATGAGCAGTATGGTGGTGGTGGACATATAGAAAATTATAGCATGGCGCACTTTCTAACGCAGAAGCGCGAAAAGATAGGCGCCCATCGGAACACACCAGAAAAGCCAATCAGTAATCGCCTTTCCCCAGTGTTGGCGGTACTGCCGGCGTTGGAAAAAGAACTCTTGATACGAGATGAGGAAAGTAGCAAAGATGAGCAGGACGGCAAGTGCGGCGCGACTTCCCGCAAGGTCAAGCGTAAGGAAGGTCGCTGTATATATGACGAGAAGCGATCCCGCCAGATGGAATATCTGCCGGTAGGCGGCAAGCCTGTACCCGTAGCGGCCGAGGCCGTATTTGCGCTGGTAGCGTGCGACGGCCGCGCTATAGGAACGAATACCGCGCACCCACCGTCCCCCCACCTCCGTCTTAAACGGATAGAGTCGATCCGGCAATATCACGAACGCGTGATACAGGCCTGGGCGCTTCTTTTTCATATAGTAGCGTACCTAGTGTACCGCCCGCGCGACCGCTTTGGCCACGCGCGGGTCAAGAAGGTCGGGGATAAATTTTGCTGCGGTCGGCTTTGAGACGAGCGCCGCGAGCGCGCGGGCGGCGCGAAGCTTCGTGGATTCCGTAATCCGGGCAACACCCTTGTCGAGCGCGCCTCGAAATATGCCGGGAAATACAAGTGCATTATTAATCTGGTTCGGATAGTCGGAGCGGCCGGTCGCGATGACCAAGGCACCCGCCCTTCTCGCCGCGTCCGGCAGAATTTCCGGATCGGGGTTTGCCATCGCAAAGACGATACTCCGCGGCGCCATGCACGCAACCTGCTCTTCTTTAAGCAGGCCCTTGCCGGAAACACCGACGAAAGCATCCGCACCGTACATCGCCTCGGCGAGACCGCCCATAATCCTTCGCGGGTTCGTAAGCAGCACAAGTTCTTTTTTGTGCGTGTTCAGGTCGGTACGGCCGGCATGAATCGTTCCGGTGCGGTCAAGCAGGGTGACGTCTTTGACGCCCGCGGCAAGCAAGAGCTTTGCAACCGCCGTGCCCGCTGCTCCGGCACCGTTTATGACGACCTTCAGTTTTTTGAAACTTTTCTTGACAATTTTCGCGGCGTTTATGAGTCCCGCGAGCACGACGATTGCGGTGCCGTGCTGATCATCATGCATTACCGGTATATCGAGCATCTCAATGAGCCGGCGCTCGATGTCGAAACACGCCGGCGCGGCGATATCCTCAAGATTAATACCGCCGAAGTTCGGTGCAATCGCTTTGACAATGCGCACTATCTCATCGGGATCATGCGTGTCGAGAACAAGCGGCCATGCGTCAACACCCCCTTTTTCCTTAAAGATGAGGGCCTTCCCTTCCATTACCGGCAGTGCGCCATACGGACCGACGGAGCCGAGGCCGAGCACTGCAGAGCCGTCAGAAACAACCGCTACGCTGTTCTTTTTTATCGACATCTTTCGTGCGTCTTCCGGATGTTTCGCGAGATGCGCTGCCGCTACGCCGACGCCCGGCGTATACCACAATGAAAAATCCTTCTTGCCCTTCATTTTTATACGCGCCTTCGTCTCGACGCGCGCGCCCTGTCTCTTGTATGCGGCCAGTATCTTTTTCGCATCCATGGTGAGTCGCCAGTATACTATAGAAGTGGACCCTGAGGATACTCTTGAGAGGCATTTCACGCGACTGAAAAGCGAACAGAAACGGGCATTGCGAAAGCTCGGGATAGGGAGCATCCGCGACTTGCTCTACCACTTCCCTGCGCGCTATGAAAACGCGGGTGCGACCGGCACTATTGCTGCGGTAACAGCGGGTACGGAAGTGACGCTCTATGGCACGGTCAGAAAGCCCGAAATACGAAGGACATGGAAGAGCAGGCGGCCGCTCGCCGAGGCGTATCTCGAAGACGCCACGGGAAAGATAAAGATGATGTGGTTTAGCCAGCCCTATATCGCAAAAACATTGCACGAGGGCATGCCGGTGAAAGTAAGCGGGCGCGTGGCGGGCGTTGGGGCAAAGATGTATCTCGCCAATCCAGAAATCGATAGGTCGCCAATCGCGCCGGAAGAAACCCACGACTCTTTATTCGCCAGGGGTGTCGAGATACCCGCTGAGCTGTACCCCTTGTATCCAGAGAGTCAGGGCGTCTCCTCGCTCTGGCTGCACCATGCGGTGAAACGCGTGTTTGCGGCGCACGCGCACGAGCGCATCGAAGATCCTCTCCCGAACGATATTCTTGAGCGCTATAAATTACCCGTGCTCGCCGCTGCGCTCGTGTTCATCCATACGCCACGACGACACGCTGACGCCCTAGCGGCAAGAAAGCGCTTTGCCTTCGAAGAGGTCTTTGCGCTTCAGACGCTGCTCCAGCAGCGTCGCCATACACTCTTGGAACAACGGGCTCTCGGGGTGAAAGTCAATCGCAATGCACTCACCGACTTCGTCGCATCCTTCCCGTTCCCGATAACGGATGCGCAAACGCGCGCGATTGATACCATCGCCCACGACTTCGAGAAAACACATCCCATGCTTCGACTCCTCGAAGGCGACGTCGGGAGCGGAAAAACAGCCGTTGCCGCAGCCACCGCCTATCTCGTCGCGACTTCACTTCCAGAGGGACGCATCGCCGGCACGCTCCAAGTCGCGTATCTCTGCCCGACCGAGATACTCGCCAAGCAACATTTCTCCACCTTCGTCTCCTATTTCAAAGACCATCCAATCCCTATAGGCCTTATCACCGGAAGTGAGTGCCGCAGATTTCCTTCGCGCGTACACTACGAAGAATCCGCCAAAATCTCGAAAGCTGCCTTTAAGAAAATGGTCGCGAACGGCGAGATACCGATTGTCATCGGTACGCACGCGCTCATCGAGAAATCGCTTGTGTTCAAGCACCTTTCCTATGCCATCATCGATGAACAGCATCGCTTCGGCACGATGCACCGACAAGAGCTCGCGACAAAGGGCGCCATTGTCCCTCATTTTCTCTCGATGACTGCGACGCCGATCCCGCGCACGCTTGCACTCACCATCTACGGCGACCTCGACCTCACGCTGCTGGATGAGATGCCGATGGGGAGAAAACCTATTGTAACCGAGGTGCTCGGCCCAAGTAAGCGCGAGGATGCCTACGCGCGAGTGCGCGAAGAACTCGCCCAAGGCCGTCAAGCGTATGTCATTTGTCCGCGTATCGACGAACCCGACCCGGCAAAAGAGCTCGCGCTCATGGCAAAGTCGGTCAAAGCGGAGGCAGCCCGTTTAAAAAAAGAAGTGTTCCCCGGAGCGGCTATCGACATCCTTCACAGCAAAATGCGGCCGGCGGAAAAAGAGGAGGCGATGAAGAAGTTCGGAAACGGCGGAACGCAGATACTCGTCGCGACCTCGGTCGTCGAAGTGGGCGTGAACGTCCCGAATGCGACTGTTATCCTCATCGAGGGCGCCGAACGCTTCGGGTTGGCACAGCTCCACCAGCTGCGCGGCCGCGTGATTCGCTCGACGCACCAATCCTACTGCTTTGCGCTGCCGGAATCTTTCGGTCCGGCAACAAAAGAACGCATGAGGGCGTTCGCCTCCGCGAGAAACGGCTTTGAGCTCGCTGAGTACGATCTCGCGCTTCGCGGCGCGGGCGAGCTGTCGGGGGGACGGCAATGGGGAGTTTCCGACATTGCCATGGAGGCTCTCAAAAACATCAAGCTCGTGGAAGCCGCCCGCACCGAAGCGGCACGGCTTGTCGCGAAAGATCCCGGACTCAAAAATCACCCCGCGCTCTTACAGCGCGCCCGCATGGCCGGAGCAGAGATGCATTTGGAATAAATTAACGTTTAGCGCGAAAATCCGTTCCTCATTAGTCCGCCCCCTTGGACTCGAACCAAGGACCCTCGAGGTATAAGCTCGATGCTCTAACCAGCTGAGCTAGGGGCGGGTACCGCAATACTACAACAAAAAGCGTTATACGATGCCGTCCGGCGTGGGAGCGATGAGGATGCCCTCTTCCTCGCGCTTTTTTGGCGTGATGCCGTTTGCTATCAAAATCTTTTCGAAACCGTCGCGTTCAATGGTCTCTTTTTCAACGAGTTCGTGCGCAATCGCGTCGAGCGCTCCGCGATGCGTGCTAATGACGTGTATCGCGCGCGCTTTCGCCTCTTCGATGATGCGGGTAACTTCAGCGTCTATTTGCGCCGCGATCTGCTCCGAATACGGCTCGTTCCCGAGCTGGCGTTCCCCAAACGCAATAGGCCCCATCTTCTCGCTCATGCCGTAGCGTACGACCATATCGCGCGCGAGCGCCGTGATGACCATGAGGTCGTTGGAGGGGCCGGTCGTCACGTCGTCAAAGAGCATTTCTTCGGCGACATAGCCGCCCAGGGTTGCGGCAATGTCATCGAGAAATTGTTTTTTCGATTGCATCTTCCTGTCTTCGAACGGGAGCTTGAGCGTGTAGCCGGCCGCGCGGCCGCGGCTGATGATGGAAATTTTGTGCACCGGATCGGCATTCGGAAGAATAGAAGAAACAAGCGCATGGCCGGCCTCGTGATACGCCGTAAGCTCTTTTTCCTTCTTCGAAAGAAGATGGCTCTTGCGTTCCGGGCCAAGCATTACTTTCTCTATTGAACGTATGAGGTCGTATTGTGTTATTTCCTTCCTGTTCTCGCGCGCGGCGAGAATGGCACCCTCATTCATAAGCGAATACAATTCCGCGCCAGAGAATCCCGGCGTGCGTTCGGCGATGACTGCGAGCGCGACATCCGGTCCAAGGGGTTTTTTCTGCGCATGAATTTGCAAAATCTCTTCTCGATCGCGACGGTCGGGAAGATCGATGGTGACGCGACGGTCAAAACGCCCGGGCCGCAATAACGCCGGATCGAGGACATCGGGCCGGTTCGTCGCCGCCATAACGACCACTTTTTCGGTCGGTTCAAAGCCATCCATTTCAACGAGAATCTGGTTGAGCGTTTGTTCGCGCTCATCGTTTCCCCCGCCCACCCCGCCGCCACGCACGCGCCCTACCGCATCTATTTCATCGACGAATATGATTGCGGGTGCCGCCTTCTTCGCAAGCTGGAAAAGATCGCGTACGCGGCTGGCGCCCACCCCGACGAACATCTCGACGAATTCAGAACCGGAAATCGAGAAAAACGGAACGCCTGCTTCGCCGGCAACCGCGCGAGCAAGAAGCGTCTTACCGGTACCGGGCGCGCCCATCAGAATGATGCCCTTCGGGATACGCGCGCCGATATCGAGAAATTTTTTCGGACTCTTCAGAAAGTCGACTATTTCGAGGAGCTCTTCTTTTGCTTCGCGCGCACCAGCGACGTCCGCAAAGGTGACGCGCTGACTGGAGTCGGCAGGGTCGATAATACGGGCCTTCGATTGCCCGAAACTGAATGCTTGCATCCCCGCCCCTCTCACTTGCCGCGAAAGAAACCAGAAAAGAAAAGCGATAAAGAGAAGCGGCAGAATGATCGGTGCGAGTGTGAGAAACCAGAACTGAAATCCCGATTGTCCCTGTATCGTTATCGCGACCTTCGCAAGCTCCCCGGGAGTGACGCCGTAGGTCGAGAGTGTTTCCGGAAGCCCGGCGGCGGGGTCCTTGCGCGATGATTTCTGCGTCCCGTCTCCGTACGTGAGATTGAGCGTGTCGCCGTTTACGGTTATCGCGCTTACTTTCCCTGCCGCGACGTCGGAAGCGACTGCCGACAGCGGAATCTCGTTCGATGGCTGTACGAGACTGCTCACAAGCGAGTATGCGCTCATGAGGAGAAGGAATATGAAAATGGTGCTTACGAGGTTCCCAAAGAAGGAGGGGCCGCCCAGAAGCATGCGCAGCCCGCGCCGCCCGCCGAGCGACAGCGCGGGTTTCTTCCCCTTCTTGTCTTTAGACGACTTCTTCGGAGGTGCGATTGCCATGAAAGATACTATACTCTGCTCATGAAAGAAGAGAAAGTCGCAATTGTCACGAGTGGTGGCGGGATGAGGTGCGCATATGCCGCAGGCGCTCTTGTTACGCTCGCGAATAAGCTCGGGATAAAAGAGCCCGATATTTTCGTGAGCGCGTCGGGTTCGGTCGGCTCAATGTTCTACTATCTGGCCGGCCAGTACGCCGACATCGAGAAGGTATGGCTGCGCTACCTTCCCTCGCCTGAAATCGTGAGCTCGTTCCCGCCCAAGCTCCGGCTCGATTATGTCGTCGACACCATACTGCGCCGAGAATTACCGCTCGATGAACGAATGCTCGCGAAGACGAAGACGCGCTGGTTCGTTCCCGTCACCGACCTCGATACCGGTCATACCGAATACGTCACCAACAATACGTGGTTTGATCCGTATGAAGTAATGCGCGCGGCGAAAGCGATACCGTTTCTGTACGGCGGTACCGTCCGACTCGGCGGGCGCAATTTTATAGACGGCGATGTGAACGTGAACATGGCGGCGCTTATCCGCAAGGCACGAAAAGAGGGTGCAACGAAGATACTCGTTATCACCAACACGACAAAGCTCGCGGGCGCGATGAAATGGTTCATCAGAATTTCCGCGCTGTTCTCCCGCCCGATGATCCGGCAACTGGTCCTTAGCGATATGGCCCGCGCCGAGTGGGACCACTTGCCTTCCGACGTCAAGCTGCTCGTCATCGGACCGTCCTATCCGCTGCCAGTCGGCACTTTCACCCGCGTGCGCCGCAAGGTGGCGCAAGCGTACCAGATGGGCCATGATGATATCCTGGAGAAACGCGCAGATATTGAGAAACTCCTTGCATGACCCTTATCGAAAACAAAAAGGCCCATCTGAAATACGCCGCGCTTGAATATTTCACGGCGGGTGTTGAGCTCTTTGGCACCGAAGTGAAGGCGCTGCGAAGCAAGCTCGGCTCTCTTGACGGGTCGCGCGTAGTCGTGCGCGGCGGCGAAGCGTTCATCGTCGGCATGACTATCCCGCCGTATCAGGCGGCGAATACGGCGAAGAGCTACGATCCGGAACGGTCGCGGCGCCTTTTGCTTGCCAAGAAAGAAATAGCCGCGCTCGCCGCAGGCGAGTCGAAGAAAGGGTTGACAATAATCCCATTTGAGGTATATACTAGCGGCAGGTTCGTGAAGGCGCGCATTGCTATCGTCCGCGGCAAAGCAAAGACCGATCGCCGCGAAGACCTGAAGAAACGCGACGCCCTGCGCGAAGTGGGACGCGCCCTGAAAAGGCGTTAGCACAGCCGGAAGCCGGCAAAAGGCCAGATTCGATCAGCCGCAGAAAGCACGCGATGCATCATCGCACCCGAAGGGGTGTAGGTGCTATCATGTCTTTTCTGGGGGTGACCGGCTTTGACGGTCTGTTCCTTGAAAGACGTTCGACGCAGTGCACGCTCGTATGACACTCCAAATCCAACGAGCAACCAAACTTGCCAAGAACACTCTTGCAAGCGTGAAGTCTCCGTACTTCGGTATGCGTGATTTCGCGTTCGCGTACGCGACTGCCTAACGGCTTCTCGCCTGCGCGACGTTCACCCTCCCGAGTTTCTGCAGTCGGAGGACTGAGCGGAATTATCTGCGGAATCGATGTCCCGTATCCCGGAGGGCACATTTAAACAAGGGATCGGGCAGGAATGGTTTCGTCTGCGTTCCTCGCATCCTGCCTTAGACACTAACGCCGACTACGCGTCGTAGACCCGCTTTCATGGGCAGATTCGGACCGGAGTTCAACTCTCCGCACCTCCACAAAATTAATTAACGAGCCGTATTTGGCGACTATAATTTTGTAGGATGCAGAAACTCTTATTTCTGCGCCACAAAAAAACGAGCCCGCCGCAGCTTTCGCTGCGGCGGGCTCGTTGTTTCCGAAGCGTCCGTACACACTGGTGCCAATCAACGGCGGGCTTTGGCGCGGTCGTTTTCGGTAAGGAACTGTTTGCCCCGTTAGAAATCAGATTTCTAACGGGGTTTGCGCAGGCTAACGCCGTGCCTTAGCTCTATCGTTTTCAGTCAAATATTGTTTACGCAATCTCACGCTCTTCGGCGTGATCTCAAGATATTCGTCGTCGGTCATGATTTCCATGCCGCGCTCAATCGTGAGGTCAAATATCGGCACGAGCGTGAGCGCTTCGTCCATGCCCGAGGAGCGAACGTTTGACTGGTTCTTGCCCTTTGTCGGATTCGCCATCATCTCCTCGCCCTTGGAGGTATTGCCTATAACCATACCCTCATATACTTCCATGGCGGGCTTGATGTAGAGCTGTCCGCGATCCTGGAGATACCAGAGCGAATAGCCGAGCGCCTTTCCGCTCGCCATCGATATCATCGAGCCGACCTGGCGCTTCTTGATCTCGCCCGCGTAGGGCTTGAAACCGACAAAGCGCGACGAGAGGATGCCCTCGCCCTTCGTGTCGATGATGAAAACATTTTTGTACCCGAGCAGCCCGCGCGTGGGGCCAAGAAGCGTGAGCCGCACGGTATTCCCGTGCTGGGTGAGATTCTGAAGCACGAAAGCACGGAGCCCAAGTTTTTCGATAATGGCTCCCTGGAATTCGGACGGCGTATCGATAATGACTTCCTCAAAGGGTTCCATCTTTACCCCGTTCTCTTCGCGGAAAATGACCTGCGGCTGCGAGATCTGGAGTTCGTATCCCTCACGGCGCATGTTTTCGAGAAGGATGGCTATGTGAAGTTCGCCGCGGCCGGACACGCGGAAAGAATCCGTGCTTGAGAAATCAACCTTCAGGCCGACGTTGACTTCAAGTTCTTTCATAAGCCGATCGCGAATCTGGCGGCTGGTCACATATTTCCCTTCCCGACCGGCAAACGGAGAGTTATTGACGAGGAAATCGAGCGCAATGGTCGGCTCGTCCACAGCAATCGCAGGCAGGGGCGCGGCGCTTTCGTCGGTCGTTACCGTCTCACCTATGTAGATGTCGGGAAGCCCCGCAATAAGAGCGATGTCTCCGGCAGACGCCTCAGCCGCTTCGACGCGCTCGAGTCCTTTGAAGGTGAAGACTTTCGTGACGCGGCCCTGGCGTGTTTCCCCATCCGGCTTCTTTATAAAAACATTCTGGTTCGGACGAATGGTTCCAGCGTACAGACGGCCGACCGCAATACGGCCGAGGAAATTATCGTACGCGAGGTTGAACGGCTGGAGCATGAGCGGCGCGTCCGGAGCGGCGCCGATGTTCGCGGCGGGAACCTTCTCAAGGATGATATCGAGAAGCGGAGTGAGGTCTTTGCGCTCGTCGTCGAGTTTCTTCATCGCAACACCCTCGCGCCCGATTGCATAGACAACCGGAAAGTCGGACTGCTCGTCGGAGGCACCAAGTTCAAGAAAAAGCTCGAGTACTTGCTCTTCCGTGCGCGCGGGATCGGCCGCTTGCTTATCGATTTTATTGATAACAAGAATGGGCCGCAGGCCGAGCTCCAGGGACTTCTTCAAGACGAAACGCGTCTGCGGCATCGGACCCTCCTGCGCATCCACCACGAGCAACACCGAGTCGATCGATCGCAGCACGCGCTCGACCTCGCTGCCGAAGTCGGCATGGCCGGGCGTGTCGACGATATTTATTTTCGTACCTTTGTATTCGACCGCTGCGTTCTTCGCATAGATAGTAATCCCGCGTTCGAGCTCAAGCGTGTTGCTATCCATCGAGACGCCCTCTTCTGCCGCACCGGTCTGGCGCAGCAAAGCATCGGTCAAGGTGGTCTTGCCGTGGTCGACGTGAGCGATGATAGCGATGTTCCTGATTTCCATAAATAAAAATGGCCGCACGGGCCGCTATGCGTACTGTACAATAAAACGCCGTCTGCCGCAAAGCCTCGGGTGTGCCGACGTTATGCGCCGATATCGGAGGGCGTGAGTGTGAGCGTATCGCCGTTCTTCAGTTCGCCCGCGAGAATCTTGTGCGCAACGAGATTTTCCACTCTGTCCTGTACGGCACGGCGCAAGGGACGCATGCCGAACTCCGGATCAAAACCGACGCTCACCAACTTCGCAAGAACCTGTTCATCCGCGACGACTGTTATGGATTTCTCCTTGAGCCGGCTATTGAGGTCGGCAAGAAGGAGTCTTGCCACCTGGTTCGTCTGGTCTCCGGTAAGCGGCTTAAACATGACTATCGCATCGAAACGGTTGAGAAATTCCGGCCGGAACACCCCCTGCGTCTGCAACGCCTCGAGAATGCGTTCCTGGAGTCCCCCTTCGCTCCCGTCGCCCCGCGCGACTGATTCGCGAATGAGTTCGGCGCCGGCGTTTGAGGTGGCGATAATAATCGTGTTGGTGAAGTCCACCGTGCGTCCGAGCGCGTCGGTGAGGCGCCCGTCATCGAGTACCTGCAGAAACACGTTGAGGATGTCCGGATGCGCTTTTTCAATCTCATCCAGCAAGAGAAGCGAGAACGGATTATCCATAATCGCGGTTGTGAGCGCACCCGCTTCGCTATCGTGTCCGATAAGCCGGTGGAGAGAGTCGGGGAGCTGATATTCGGACATATCGAAGCGCACCATGCGCTTTTCCGAGCCGAAGTAGGCGAGCGCAAGCGCTTTGGCGGTTTCGGTCTTGCCGACGCCGGTCGGCCCGAAAAAAAGGAATGACCCTATCGGTTTTTTCGCGGAAGAAATTCCGGAGCGGGCGCGCCGCATCGCATTTGCGATTGCGGAAATGGCTTCGTCCTGGCCGACCACCCGCTCGTGAAGCGTTGTCTCAAGATTGAGCAGGACGTCTTTCTCATTTCCCGCCATCTCTCCAACCGGGATGCGTGTCCGTTCCCGCACGACCTCCTCGATATGCGCGGCGGTGACGACACCCTCCCCTCTGGCGCTTGCGAGAACCGCCGCTTCTTGCAAAAGATCGATTGCTTTTTCCGGAAAGGGCGCATTCTTTATATATCTGTCGGAAAGTTCTACGGCCGCCTTCACCGCCTGATAGAGCACCCACACGCGATCATGCCCCTCGATCTGCGGGATGACATCGCGCAAAATAGCATAGACGTTTTCCTTTATTGGCTCGCGCAACTCGACTTTTTCAAACAGCCGCGCCAAATCGGCGTGCGTAACAATGCTCTCGTGATAGCCCTCATAGGTCGTGAGGCCGATAATCTGCAGGCGCGAGGAGGCGAGGTACGGCAAGAGCACCTGCGTCGCATCTATCGTCCCAGCGGCGTGCGAGTCGTTGAACAAATCTTGAATATTTTCAATGAGGAGAATGATGTTGCCCGCCCGCACCGCATCGTTGAGCACGGCCTGAAGGCGCGTTTCTATCTCGCCATCGCCGGTAAGGCCGGACGTAAGCGCTCCCGTCTCAAGCTGAAGCACGCGCTTGTGAGAAAGCGCCGCCAACACCTCGCCGAGCGCGATGCGCGCGGCAAGCGCGGATACCGTGAGCATTTTGCCGACGCCCGCTTCGCCGACAAGTATGACGTTATTCTTGCCGTCTCGCGCGAGTATCCGCTCGATCGCTTCCGTTTCCGCAACGCGACCGTAGAGATGAGGGGAAAAATTGCGGTCGACATACCGGTTCACTTCTATCGCATATTTCTCGAGATGCGGTGCGTAGCCGGAGGCCCAGTCACGACCTATGCTGCGCGATCGCATCAGATTATATTTGCTCCAGAACTGCCGTCTTCGGTTGCGTTTCCTTTCGCTTTCTTCCTGCCAATCAAGCAAGGTGCGCAAATCGGCCGGTTCGAGCCGAGCATCGAGGAGGAAACGTTTCAGAAAAGGAGATACCGTCGCGAGACCGAAGAAGAGATCGCGCCACGAGAGCACGAGCGAGCGGCTGCGCAGACGGCGATCCTCAATGCACGCACGCAGAAAAGTCGGCATTTCTCCGCCGGCTGCCGTGCCCGGATCGGATTTCAGGTAGTCCGTAAGGGCGTTGCGGAACTCGCGCGGCGTGGTACCCATGCGCGCGAGGACGAAACTCACCCCGGGTACTGCGAGCATGGGGAGTAAAAGCGCAGCAAGGTCAACTCCTCGATAGGCGACAACGACACCGAGCGCGGGGTAGTCCAGGTATTCGGCAAGATTCTCTTCTTCCGGTTCAGGTACGGAGGAAATGCTCAAGTACGATTCAAAGAAGACCGCGTAGGCGAAAGCCGCGTATGCAACGACCATTGCGATTATGGCGGCGTGCCAGCTCCGCGCCTGGTCCGCACCGACAAGCCAGAAACCAAAGAAGGCAACAGCCGCGACGAGTCCCGCCAAAGCTAAAAATCGCACAACGGGTAACGGGAAAATGCGGCCGAGACGCACCGCACCATAGAGACGCGCCCGCTGTGGTTTAACGTATTCCATGAACGGGCGGGGCGAAACTCGGCACTGGCAAAGACGGAAACGCGGGAATCTGCGGCAGGGAAAGGTGCGGTGTTGGCGTTTGTGTAAGCCCGAAGAAAAGAAGGAATGGGGCGGCAAACCACAATATGAAAACGGAAACGCCGACGGCAAGAATGCAGACCTCAGCCGCCAGTCCGATGAGAATGGTCACCGAGCGTATTAAAAGCCCGACGACACGCGAAACGGCGTTGACGATAGCGGCGCGCGCGTAACGGGCGGGATCAAATCCCCGGCCGTATGTCTCGGTGTCGCGATGCCAGGGCGCAAGGAGCGTTCGCACAAGGAACGCGATGGAAAAATAGTTGAGATTTGCGACAAGATAGTTTCCCGTTATAGCAACGATGTTTCTCGGCGCAACCGCGACATACCAGTAGCAGAAAGCCGCGAGTGCGCTCCGGCCGACTCTGGGCATCGTCGCCTCTGAATTCAATTCAGTTTCAAGAACGTCGTCCATAGTACGAGCTGATACCCCTGAGTATACCAGCTCTCGACGGACGCGGGAGTATGTTTGGTTGCAAACTTATTGACGCAGCCCCAGTCCGACTTTTATGAGATAGATGGAAATTGCGGTAAAGAGGACGGCGAGTGCGACGAGAACACCTACGGAAACCATAATGGGAACGTCGGAAACGCCGAGAAAACCGTAACGGAATCCGTTAATGATGTAGAAGACGGGGTCGAAGCGCGTCAGCGAACCCCAGAGTCCCGGCAGTGACTGCGCGGAATAGAAGACGCCGCCGAGGTACACGAGCGGCGTAAGGACAAAAGTCGGCACGATATTGATACCGTCAATGGACTTCGCGTACACGCCGTTTACAAATCCGGCGAGCGAAAAGACGAGACTGGTGAGCACGAGGAAAAGAACGATGACGAGCGCGTGGCTCACGATGAGGTTTGTGAAAAAAAGCGAAACGACGAGCACGAGCGAGCCGATTGCGATGCCGCGTACGAGTCCGCCGGCTACATACCCTGCGACGATCACCCATGCGGGTGTCGGTGAGACGAGTATCTCGTCGATATTGCGCGCGAAAAACTTGGACATGAACATCGTAAACGAAGTGTTCATGTATGCGTTCGTCACTACCGCGAGCATCACGAGACCCGGGACGACGAACATCACGTACGGCACGCCGTGCACTTCGCCTATCTTCGATCCCAAGAAAGCGCCGAAAATGAGAAAGTAAAGCGCGGAGGTAACCACCGAAGGAAGAAAGGTCTGCGGCCAGATGCGCGTCATCCGTACCACGTCTTTGCGGAGCATCGTGTAGAACGAGATCCATTTTTGGTAGGGCGTCATGGCTTGTCTTGGGTGAGTTTTATGAACACCTCTTCCAGTTTGCTCCCGCGATATCCGCCGTTGCCCGCGGAAGAATCGTCATGGAGCGCAAGCACCTCCTCCATCGTGCCGTTGACGACTATTTCGCCCTTGTTGATAATGGCGACGCGTTTGGCCAACTGTTCGGCTTCCTCCAGATAGTGCGTCGTGAGAAGAATGGTGACGCCGCGCTTCGTGAGACCGGTGAGGTAGTCCCACATTGAGCGACGCAGCTCGACATCGACGCCAGCCGTCGGTTCGTCAAGGACGAGAAACTGCGGATCGTGAATGAGCGCGCGTGCGATCATCACCCGCCGTTGCATTCCGCCCGAGAGTGTTCGAACCGCATCAAAACGTTTCTCGAAGAGTCCGAGTCCTTTGAGAATCTCTTCGGCCCGAGAAGTGGCTATGCTTCGCGGGATACCATAGTAGCCGCCCTGGTTCACAACGATGTCTATGACCTTGCCGAAGAAGTCAAGGTTCACATTTTGCGGCACGAGGCCGATATGCGCGCGTGTCTTCTCGGGCTCGTTCCGGGCATCCGTGCCGAAAATCGTTACCGTTCCGCCCGTCTTGTTGACCAGTCCGACGATGATGCCGATAAGAGTCGTCTTTCCGGCCCCGTTGGGGCCAAGGAGGGCGAAAAAGTCACCCTTTTGGATGGTAAGTGAGACGCCGTTTAGTGCGCGGGTCCCGCCTGCGTAAGTCTTTTCCAAACCGGAAATCTCGAGCGCCGGTGCGGGCATGCTGGCCATGATGAACCTTATGTTACCAGAGTGTCGCGACGGCGGCGACTCCAGAAACTGCCATCACAAAGATGGTGACCCAGCCGATGAAAGAAGCGAGGGGGCGGTTCGTGTACTCGCCCATGATTCGCCGGCTCCCGGAAAGGCGCACGACAAAGAAAAGGATGATGGGCGCGATAACGCCGTTCGCGACTGCGGCATAAATAAGTCCGCGTATAGGATCGAGATGCACGAAATTTGCGGCGACGCCGAGCAACATCGAAACGATGATGACGCCGTAAAACGCGTACGCCTGCTTCAGTTTGTAGTGGAGCCCGTGTTTCCACCCGAAACTCTCGGCAAGAGCGTACGCGCTCGAGCCCGCGAGAACCGGCACCGCGAGAAGTCCTGTCCCAATGATACCGAGCGCAAAAAGAAGATAGGCGAATTGCCCGAAGGGCCGGAGCGCGAGCGCCGCCTGGTCCGCCGTTGCAATGTTCGTAATGCCATGCGCATACAGCGTGCCGGCACACGCGGCGAAAATGAAAAAGGTGATGAGATTCGAAAAGAACATCCCGCTCCATACGTCCGTACGCATACGACGAACAGAGACGGCGCTTACCTGTGCCCGACGGGTTTCAATGTTTGTCTCGCCTTTTAGTATTTTCTCTTCAACCTCTTGAGAGGTCTGCCAGAAAAAAAGGTACGGAGAGATGGTGGTGCCGAGGACCGCGCAGAGGAGAAAGATCTGGTTTTTCGAGAACGTCAGCGAGGGAACGAACGTGTGGTAGAGGACCTCGCCCCAGTCAAGATGCACGGCAAATGCGACGGCAACATAGGAGAGCAGTGCGAGGGTGAGATATTTAAGATATTTTGCGTATCGGGCATAGGTGGTGAATATCTGGAACGCCAGACTCACGAGCGCGAAAAGGACGACCAGAAGCTCCAGACCAACGTTCGGAAGTAAAAGGCGCGTCCCCGCCGCCATCGCCCCGAGATCGGCCGCGATGTTGAGCACATTGGCAAGAAAAAGAAGTGTCGTCGCGGTATAGAGCGCGTTTGGAGAATAGTGACGCCGGATGTTTGCCGCAAGACCTTGGCCCGAGACGAGCCCGATACGCGCACACATCTCCTGCACGATCGCCATAAAGGGATAAGTGAAGAGTGAGAGCCAGATAAGCTGGAGTCCGTACTGCGCACCTGCCTGAGAATAGGTAGCGATGCCGGAAGGATCGTCGTCGGCGGCGCCGGTGGTGAGCCCTGGACCGAGCGTGTCCCAATATTCTTCTGCGCGCCTGAATGGTTTCTTGCTAATGACCGTCCTCTCTTCCTTCTTCATCAGGTCAATTCCGTCTTCGAGCAATCGTGCTGGCATCTCGATCGATTTTTCGAATTTCTTTTCAAGTTTCCCGTGTGCCATTGCTACACTATAGCGCACTGTTTTTCTATTTTTCCAAATCCAAGACATCGTCAATACGGATGTGCGCGACGAAGTCGCTCACGTGGGAGACGAGGATCATCGCGCCCGCAAACTCATCGAGCGCTTTCGCGATGAGGGGCAGATGCCGGAAGTTGATGTGGTTCGTCGGTTCGTCGAGTATGAGAAGCCCCGGTCGCAGAAGGACGAGGGATGCGAAGGCGACCAGCCCCTTCTGCCCTTCCGAGAGACTGCCGATTTTCGTATGGATGACGTCTCCCGTGATGAGAAACCCTGCGGCGACAGAGCGCAGACGTTTTTCATCGGGCTGGCCCATCGCTTTCATGAGCGCATCGAATACCGTCTGCTCGAAATCGAGCGTCGAGAAGTCCTGGCGGTAGTAACCGACCTTTATTCCGGGCGCGATGTCCGCGCCTTCCGATGTGCCGCGGGCAATATGCTCAAGGAGCGTACTCTTGCCGATGCCGTTTGGCCCGCGCAGGAGGAGATGATTGTTTTTTCTGAGCGAGATGTTTGCCTTTTTCACGACGGGCTTCTTGCCTTTCAAAACCGAATATGCGGTGAGGGAAAACACGACACCGCTCAGATTTTCTTGTGCGGGAATGATGAAAGGCCGGATTGTCCGGTCTTCTTTGCGCACGTCGACCTTCGCTTCTTCCATCTCTTCGACCTCGGTGCGCATCTTCTTCGCGACGAGACGCATCTTCCCGCCCTTCTGGGCAAAGAAGTTCGCCTTGTCTTTATTTTCTTGGATTTTCTTTTCGAGTTGCGCGTTCTTTCGGTTCTCCTTATCAATGCGGACAAGGATATCGCGCTGCACGTCGTGATAATTCCCCGGGTACTGTTCGATCTTCCTCGTAAAGACGTCGAGATAGAGGACGCCGGTGGTAAACGCGTTCAAGAAGTCGGCGTCGTGGGAAATGACGACGCATGTCGATGGGTATTCGACGAGAAAAGCGGTGAGGTGTTCGATGCCGGCCCTGTCGAGATTGTTCGTCGGCTCGTCAAGAAGGAGCAGATCGGGGTTCTGGACCAGCGCCGAGGCGAGGAGGAGACGCGCCTGCTGGCCGCCAGAAAAACTTTTTATGATTCTGTCATGGAGTTTCTCGTGCCCCTTTAGATTCACCACCTCGAGTACCGCATCGATCTTAGGGTCGATATCATACACCGGCCTGTCGAAATGGCTCTGAAAGAAATCGCGCACCGTAAGCTCCATCTTCTCGCGCGGAATCACCTGCGGAGCGATTGCCACCCTCATGCCGTGCGACACATGTATCTCGCCGTCCTCCGGCTTGAGTTCACCCGTCATGAGCGCAAAGAGCGTCGACTTCCCCGCGCCGTTTTGCCCCATGACCGCCATTTTCATCCCGCGGCGCAGCGTAAAGTCGACCTCGTCGAGGATGGGTTTATGGTGCCCGTATTCAAAGGAAACTTTTTCGAAGCGGATGACGCTCTCTTCTTTTGCCATGCAATGCACCATAACGCACTCGGGGGAAAAAAGAAAAACGCGCTATAGTGCCGCTATGCCGAAACCCGCCGCAAAAGCCCCCGATGCGTATCCGATGCGCATAAATAAATACCTCGCGAAAGAGGGTGTCGCTACGCGCCGAGGAGCGGACGAGCTTATCATCCAGAAAAAAGTGCTCGTCAATGGGCGCGTGGCCGAGCTTGGAGACAGGGTGGGTGAGAACGACACTGTTACGCTTCGCGGAAAAAGTTCACCAAAGAAATATCTTTACTTCGCATATAACAAGCCGATCGGTGTTATCACTCATTCGCCGCAGAGAGGTGAAAAGGATATTAAACAGAGTGTTGCGGGAGGCAAGGAAATGTCCGGCGTCTTCCCTGTCGGCCGCCTCGACAAGGCTTCGAGCGGGCTCATCATCCTCACGAACGATGGTCGAGTGACCGACCGACTTCTGAACCCTGAATACCTGCACGACAAGGAGTACCGCGTGCGCACCCAGGATCCGCTCCGCGAGAGCTTCAAGAAAACTATGGAAGCGGGCGTCGACATCGGGGGCTATCTGACGAAACGCTGCTCGGTACGCAAAACTGGCGAAAGAAGCTTTGTCATCACGCTCTCCGAGGGCAAGAAACACCAGATACGACGCATGGTTTCTGCACTTCACAACACTGTCGTCGCCCTGGAGCGCACCCGCATACTCAACATCAAGCTCGGTACGGTGCAGCCGGGAGAATTGCGCCCTATTGAGGACGGCGAGCTCGCCGCTTTTCTTTCCGCCATTGGTATACGGCAACCGGAACGGGGAAAATGACCTCGTTACAACACCCTTGACAAAATGTCCATAATGGTATACCATATTCGCAGAGTATTGGGGTAGGCAAGAAGCCCCGCCGTTCTAACCCATCTTCAACATCAATCCCCCGGTCACGGGGGAAGGAGCTTATCATGCTTCAGATTACTGTTCGTACTGCGAGAACTCGGGATCTGCCAAAGATTGCCGAGCTCAAATCAGACGCTTATAGCGTCCGCGGGTACTGCTCTCGAAAGGGGGCACAAGAACAGTATCTGAAGAGTAGTACATTTGCCCTCATGGCGGAAATCGATGGCGAAGCCGTCGGGACCATGTCGGTTGTGTATGACGACGGGAAGCTTCCGACCGACGAACTGTTTTCCGTTGAAACGAGCCGCGTCCGTGATACGTCTACGCAGCTTGCATATTACGGCACTTTTGCGGTAAAGGCGGGAATGTGGAGGTCGGGAACGAACTCAATCGGTCTCGCTCTCATTCACGAAGCGGTACGGCGAGCGAAGTTGGATGGGGTCGATGCGGCAATCATCATCGTACACCCGCGCCATGTTCTTTTTTACAAGGCGCTGGGGTTCGAAGAAGTTGCTCGTAGAGACGACATGCCGGGCCTTGAAAAGGCCCCCGCGGTTATGCTCGTCATAACCGGCAAGGCGGCTCAAGATCTTTTCGAGAGATGCACAACCGGATGCATGCAAGCAAGAATGAATTCATGCCCCGGCTAGTCGACACCTCAGCAACCCGAACAACGCACTCACCTGCGTTGTTCTTTTTTTATACAGCGTGCCGCAACACCATCACTCCCTCGTTGCCGTAGGGATCGTCCCAAAATTCCCAGTTCCAATCGGTACCGGCAAGGATTTGCTTCAGCTTCTTCACCTGGGTCATGTCGCACTCGACGTACAGGACGCCCTTGGGCGTGAGGTACTTCTTCCCTCCTCGGATGAGCTCGCGGTGCTGTGCAAACCCGTCAGAGGAACCGAAGAAGGCGATGTGCGGCTCGTACCGCATTTCCGGATCCATGTCGGCAACGCCGGCAGGGTCCACATAGGGCGGATTGGCGCAGATGACATCGAATGTTCCCTTGATTTTTTCGAGACTGTCGCCCGCGATAAGCGTGGTACGAGACGTATCAATGCTGTTTATCTCGAGCGAGCGGGCAATCTGCGGCAGCAGGTTTTTATCAAGCTCGTTGAAAGAAACGCGCGCCAAAGGCAGGTGCTTCGCAAGCGCGATGCCGATATTGCCCGAACCGGCATAGAGATCGAGGGCGTTCAGACGTCCGGCATCTTTCCATTCCTCGATGACCCGCTTCACCCAGAAGGCGGTCTCCTCCCGCGGAACCATCGGCCGCTCTGAAAGGTCGATGCGGCAGTCGAGAAAGTCGGCGTAGCCGAGCACATATTCCCACGGCTCATGTGCCTCGATGCGCGCGCAGTCAGCGCGGAAAGCGTCGTTTGTGATACCTCCGTATTTTTCTTGCAATATTTTCTGCTTCGCCGCTTCCTGAGAAAGATACATGCCCTTGCCGCTCCCGGTCTTCCCTTACCGTATTACTTCCCTTTTCACCACTTCGTATGGGCGAAATAGCTCTGCCACCGAATCAAAAAGATTTCTCGCGGCAACGGAGTTGTCTTTTGAGACGTTGCATACAAACACGTCCATATTTAAATATCCCAATTCTGGCCAGGTATGTATCGAAAGGTGCGATTCCGCGAGCAATATCACGAAAGTAAATCCTCCTTCCGGGAACACATGTTCGGCGGTGCCGACTTGGCTCAACCCCGCTTTCGCAACGGACTCGACAATCGTGTCTCGTACCGATGAAAAATTATTCAGAGTTGAGATCTCTTTCGTATATACTTCCCCCAAAATATGGAGACCGATTACCGACTTTTGTTTGCGTACTTGCTCGTCCATAGGCACTTCCAGGATTATGATTTTGCTAAACAAAACACGCGACTTTCGTCGTTATACCCGCATTCTAACAGAAAAAACGAAGATTGACAGTTTTTGCAGGTTTGGCCGGCAGCTGCCCGTCTGGGGCACGGCGCAGATTGTGCGAGCATGCGACGCGAGGTAACGAAATGGAAACCGCCGAACTGTCCGTTCGGCGGTTTCCTAAGAACCAGCTGGTTAGTTGGCGAGCGTAACGAAACTCGCGGCTGAGGTCGTTGCCGTGTTATTCGACGCATCCGCGGACTCGATCATGTAGTAGTACGTCGAGCTCGCAGTGAGTGGCGATAGGACGAGCGTGTGACTTGTTACCAGAGCACTGCTCGACACCCCCGCAGATGCGGACGAAAGAGGCGTCGTTGTGCCGAAGTAGACCGCGCTCGTTGCCGGCTCATCGGTAATCCAGGAAACCGTCGCGGAGGTCGAAGCGATTGCTCCCACAGCTGCCGAAGATATCACTGGCGCGGTGGTGTCGGGCGTCGTCGTTGCCGGCACGGTGCTGCCGCTTCCTAATTTCCATGCGATACCGGGCGGGAGATTTTGGCATTGGGGAATAATCGGGGAAACGCCGTCTCTATGGTGCTTCAGCCATCCCGGGGCAATCAAGTGCCCGGGAGGTATGATCGCGCAGATGCCGCTTGCGGTGGACGATGCCGTAGCGATGGGATTATCTGAAAGATCGCTTTCAAGACGCTGCAATGTCTGCGGACCAACGAAGCCGACTGCTTGCAGTCCGTGCTTTTTCTGGAAAAGCTTCACCGCTTGCGCGGTCATCGCTCCGAAATATCCCGTGATAAGCCCTTGCGGGTACACGCTCGGATCTGCGGCGAGAAGCGCTTGCAGATACTTCACGTGTTCGCCGCGATCTCCGAGGTGGACCTGCCCTATCATGTCCGATGTTATGGCGGCAGAAGACATCGTCGTGGACGCTGAAACTTGCGCACCGGTGAGTGCGGCTTGGACGTTTGCCATCGTCGCACTGTCAACGCCAAACACGGTGAGGAGGTTTGTTACTGCCTGCACCTGAGCCGGAGTAAGGCCTGCCGCGACTGCGGGCACCGCCGGAAACAGCATCCCGATTGTCAGTGCAGATGTAAAAACAGTGGTAATAATGGTTTTCATATAATTCTCTCTGTAATCAATGGTAATGGCAATGCACAGCCGTGTTTTTTTGTTTTCTTTGCAAAAAGACACCTCAAAATGCAGCGTCAACTCATCCTGTCCATTGGCGCTTGCCGGCTATTATAGCACTGCCGCTGAGGCAGCCGTGCAGCACTCGCACCCCTAGGCGTCTGGATGCGTTGCCTTTATTTGGCCCCGTAACGGTTCGGTACTCCGAACCTATCTCAAGTTGGCTGCTTGTCTGGTACGACGTGGGAACCTTTCTTTAAGTCCGTTGTGAGAAAAATGAAAACCGCCCCTCTTGTGAGGGGCAGTTTTCCACCTGGACCACCCTTATAAATTACTGAGCACCGTATCCATTCGGAGTAGCAACGTTATTCAATGAGTGTCCGGAACCCGGCGTGACACCCTGGTCCATGACGACCTCATAATTTCCCCAGACCGAGTAACCGCCCGGCTGCCAGTAAGAGCTCTGATTCGCCGACGAGCCGACCCAGATGATTTTGTAGTGCCAGACATATCCGTCGCCGCCCGGGACCTTGCCGTTGTACTCGTTATCAACCCATGCACCCGCACAATAGGTCGGATTGTCATACCCATTAGCATTGCAGCTATCCCACTGCGCATTCCACTTCATAACGAGCTGGTCATTTACTGATCCAAACCCGTA
>JAGXBE010000030.1 GCA_018971265.1 Patescibacteria group bacterium | reverse complement strand
ATTCTTTTTCTCCTTGTTTTTTCCTTCATCTTTGCCGGACCGTTCTTCAACTTTGTCCTCTGGCTTTTTGGACTGCTTGCGGGCGGCGGTATATAGTGTTCTCTATGGACTTCAATAAAATCCCGAAACAATTTTGCGAGAACGTCGTCGCCGGACACTCTGAAGAAAATTTCGTCATGATCATGAGTGTCGGTGAGACGGCAAACGCCTATGCGCTCACCCCGCCCCACATGAAGCGCCTTGTGCAGAGTCTCACCCATCAAGTAGACGAGTACGAAAAGAAATTCGGCACTATTAATGCAAAGTGGTCGCCCGGTATCGAAAGCCCTATCCAGTCAAAAGATATCCGCGGAAGTGGGGAGTAGGCCCGTACACTCCGCCGGTCTTCGTCATGGGCCGAAACAAGTTCGTAGTGCACGCGCCTCGCCGCTACTCCGCCCCGGCGACTGTTATACTGTAAGGTATGGAATACCAAGTGCCGCAATTTATCGACGTTGAGGATAAGATCGTCGGCCCCTTGACCCTGAAGCAATTCATTTATCTGGCTGGGGGCGGCGGGCTCTGTGTTATTCTTTTCGTCTCTTTGCCAACCCTGCTCGCTCTCCTGTTTTCCGCGCCGATAGCTGGGCTCGCTTTCGCGCTCGCTTTCTACAAAGTAAACGGAAAACCGTTCATAGAGGTCCTTGAAGCGGGCTTTAATTACTACTCCGGCGGGAAGTTCTTCCTTTGGAAACACGCCGATTCCGGCGAGCAGGGGGTGGAAGAAAAAACAGCGGCCCGCGCCGCAGCGGCTGAAGCGGTCCGCGACCGCCGCAGTCGCCAAAGACTCACGCGCGGGAAGCTCTCGGAGCTTGCGTGGTCGCTTGATGTGAAGTCCGCGGGGGACGTTTCCCGTACCGTAGGGTCCTAATACTATGGCAGCTGCACCAACAGGCGCTACGCAACAATTCGTTCCGGTCAAAGAAATCCGGAATGGGATCGTTGTCCTTAAAGACGGTGGTTATCGCGGCATACTCATTTGCTCCTCTATAAATTTTGGATTGAAGTCCGCCGATGAGCAGCATGCCATTATTCTCGGTTTTCAGAACTTCCTCAACACGCTTGATTTCTCGATTCAGATCGTGGTGAACTCGCGCAGGATGGACTTGCGCCCGTACCTTGCGCTCCTTGCCGAAAAAATGCCCGGGCAGAAGACCGAGCTTATGCGGATCCAGTTGCGCGAATACATTCAGTTCGTGAGCTCATTTGCCGATCAGAAAAACATTATGACAAAATCGTTTTACGTCGTTGTGCCCTATGCGCCGCGCGTCTCCGCGGCAAGCGCGGTCAGTTTCCTGCATCACAACAGCACGGCAAAGGCAGACGCGACTGCCTCTTCTTTTGAGGAGGACAGTGCGCAACTTGAACAGCGGCTCGTACTCGTCGCAAGCGGCCTTGCGAGTACTGGGGTCCGTGCGGCCCCCTTGGGCACCGAGGAAGTCATAGAGCTTCTCTATCGCTCTTTTAATCCTGGCGAACTTGAAAACCCCATTCGACTCGATAATGAATAAACACTATGGCACTCCTTGACTTTCTTAACCGTAAAAAAGAATCTGCATCGGAGACGGTGCCGGTCCTCCCGAAAGACATCTATCGGCAGGGTTCTCTCGACCTTATCGATACCATCGCTCCGACCGCGCTTAAGATAAACTCGCGCGAACTTGAGCTCGGAGAAAAGTTCGTCCGCGCTTTTTACACCATCTCGTACCCCCGCTTTCTCTCTGACAGTTGGTTCTCACCCGTTATCAATCTCGATAAAGTGCTTGATGCGTCCATATTTATCCACCCGATAGAGACCGGGCAGGCACTGCGCGGTTTCCAAAAGAAAGTCGCCGAGGTTCAAAGCCAAATCAATGAGCGCGAGTCGCGCGGGCTCGTGCGCGACCCCCTGCTCGACACCGCGTACCAAGATCTTGAAAATCTACGGGACAACCTGCAACAAGCGCAGGAAAAGCTCTTTGATGTCGGACTGTACCTTGCGCTCTATGGCGACTCCAAAGAAGAGATTGCGAAAACTGAAGGGGATATCCGCGGCATTCTCGATGCCAAGCTTGTTTACACCAAACCGGCGCTTTTTCAGCAGGAACAGGGATTCCGCTCATGTCTTCCTCTCGGCACCGACGAACTCCTCGTTAACTCGAAATTGAACTCCTCCCCGCTCTCTTCGCTCTTTCCTTTCATCTCCTTTGATCTCACCAGCGACCGCGGCATTCTTTACGGAATCAACCGACACAACTCTTCGCTTGTGCTTTTTGATCGTTTTTCTCTCGAAAACTACAACTCGGTTATTTTCGCAAAGTCGGGAAGCGGGAAGAGTTACGCAGCAAAACTTGAAATACTTCGATCTCTCATGTTCGATACCGACGTTATCGTCATCGATCCGGAACACGAGTACGAACAGCTTGCGGAAGCAACCGGCGGCCGATCCTTCCATATCTCGCTCTCCTCGGAACATCACATCAACCCTTTCGATCTTCCCGCCATCAAAGAAGGCGAGGACCCGAAGGACATCCTGCGCTCGAATATCATCACGCTTGTCGGACTCTTCCGTATCATGCTCGGCGGCCTCTCGCCGGAAGAGGACGCCATCATTGATGGCGCAATCAGCGAGACATATGCGCTCAAAGATATTACTGGTGATGCTGATTTCACTGGTGCCGAACCGCCTCTCTTGTCAGACTTCGAACAGGTGCTCTCCGGTATGGAAGGGAGCCAGTCTCTGTTGGAACGCCTCTCAAAATATACCCGTGGTACGTGGGCCGGATTTCTCAACCAACCGACCAATATCGATATCAAGCAACAGTTCGTGGTCTTTTCGGTGCGCGACATGGAGGATGAGCTGAAACCGGCGGCCATGTATATCATTACGCACCACATTTGGAATGCGGTTCGTTATGAGCTGAAAAAGAGACTGCTCATGATTGACGAGGCGTGGTGGATGATGAAAAGCGAGGATACCGCTTCGTTCCTGTATTCCGTCGCAAAACGTGGACGCAAGTATTATCTTGGTGTCTGCACTATCACTCAGGATGTCGAGGACTTCCTCAAAAGCCCGTATGGCCGCCCCATTCTCACCAACTCTTCCTTGCAGTTGCTCCTGAAACAATCGCCGACAACAATCGATGTGCTACAGCAAACATTCAATCTGACCGATGAAGAGAAATATCTTCTCCTTGAGGCCGGCGTCGGTGAAGGAATCTTTTTCGCCGGAGTGAAACACATTGCGATAAAGGTTGTTGCCAGCTATACCGAGGATCAGATAATCACCTCCGACCCTTCGCAGCTTCTCGCCATAAAAGAGGAGAAGGAGCGCCATGCCCTCGCGCAGAAACAGTAACGATAGTCAGCCGCCGCAGGCGATGACCTGGGCGAAAGCACTCCCGATTCTTGTTATCGCGGGCATTTTCGATGCATTGCGTTTTATGTTCGAGCAGTTTTGGTTTTTCGGACCCGCGCTTGCAGGTGTCGGGGTTGCGGTAGCAACAAGCGGATGGGTTGGTTCATGGGTCGGTGGCGCTTTGGGTGCGGCTACCGGGGCTGTCCTCGGATTCTTCGGCGGCGCAGCGCTTGAAATTTTCGGCATCGTCATGGCAATGGCCGTCGGGCTTCTCGGGTGGCTCACTATCGGGCTGTTGCTCATGATCACCAATGGACGGCTCTTCAAAGAACAGGCGGGCAATACGATTTGGTTTATGTTTGGACTCTTCATAAGTGAGATTCCGATTATCGGCTCCTTGCCAGGTCTCACTGGGGTCACTTTTAAAATGTATCACGCCCAGATCAGGGAAGAGAAAAAAGCTCTGGCGCGTTATGAAAAAGAGCGCGTTGGGATGCTTCAACAGGAACGGGAGGCGCGTGCAAGACAGATTATGCAGGTGCGCGCCGTCCAGCTTGCACAAGCAGAACAACAGGAAGCAATGAATGAGGAATCATACGATGATGAAGAAATCCCCGATGAGGTGCGCGAGGCGGCATAACTGCCTCGCGCACGCGATATACTGTTGGCATGGATGATGTAGACATGGCCGCGCATGCCTTGCGCCCGCTGCTGATCGTCATTGCCGGACTTGCCTTGCTCCTGCCTGCCACGACAAGCGCGCAGTCTTTTGACATCAATGCGGTAGACCCTTTTACGCTCTCGACAAGCCCGCAAAATCCGTTGCCATACGGCGTACTGACACTCTCGGCGCTTTCGACTTCGCTCAACCTGGCAAATGCCGTGATGGTTGTTTCGGTAAGCGGTAAGGAGGTGTACCGCGGTAACGTTCAACCGGTCAATATCCCGCTTTTGGGAGCGGGGGTTCTCGTAACCGCGAAAGTGACAATTTCTGTGGCCGGCGCAAAATACAGCAAGACGGTCTCTGTTCGCCCGCAAGATGTCGTGCTTGTTGCTGAGCCGGTTTCATCCGCTCCTGCGCTCTATCCGGGCAAACCGCTTGTACCGCTTGGGGGAAGCGTGCGCATCGTCGCGGTGGCGAATATGAAGGATGCCCGAGGAAAAGCGCTTGATCCGAGCACTCTCTCCTATGCGTGGGCGGTCGATGGCTCGAGCGCCGCGAGCATCTCCGGTATCGGCAAGGACGCCATCATTGTTTCGGCACCGCTCCAGTACCGTAGTCGGGACGTTTCGGTCGTTGTCGAGAACCAGAGCGGCGCTCTTGCCGGAGGAGCATCGCTCTCCCTCACCGCCGCCGACCCGACGGTGCGACTGTACGAAAACGACCCGTTGCTCGGCATCCTTTTCGACCAGGCGCTCTCCGGAAGCTACGCCATCAAGGGGGCGGAGGCGCCTCTTTATGCCGCGCCGTTTTCCTTCCCGACGAGTAGCGGCGCCCCACTCATTGAGTGGTTCTTGAACGGGGCGACAGTACAGACAGGAAACTCCATAACACTGCGTCCAACCGGCACCGGGGCGGGGACCGCCTCGCTCTCGCTCGTCGCTTCTTCCGGCGATTTCGCCAAAGCGGTTGCGCAGCTCTCGCTCTCTTTCGGTGGAAGCTCCGGCGCTAATCCGTCTGGTTTATGAAAATGTATCTTGTGCCAGCAATGTTTTTGTCCTTCGGGCTTGCGCCCCATGCTTTGGCGGCAGGGTCTTTCTCCGGCTCTTGTCCGGGATTCACTGCGACACATGTTGTTAGCTTCAATTGGGTGAGTCCTTATACGTCGGTGAATCCTTCCCGCATTGCTCCCATCCCAATGGGGAACAATGATGCAATCGTGGTAGAGATCAAGACCCCACCTATGGTGAATGGGACACAATTAAATAGACTTGCCGGGGCAGAGGACCCTGCCGGGGGAGGACAGGGCCCATCCACGCGCGATTTTGCACTTTCTGCAAACCCTTGCGATTTTACCGGAGGACTCGTCCATAGTGCGTCGCAAAGTACGAGTCCAAGCGAGCTTTTCTCCGTGGGACCAACCCTCGCAGACGGCGGGTATTCGTATCCCGCACTCGCTCCGAATAGTACT
>JAGXBE010000029.1 GCA_018971265.1 Patescibacteria group bacterium | reverse complement strand
CGTATCGAAGACATTCAGAATGTAAGCGGTATCGGTCCCAGCACCTATGCGGGAATTGAGCCGTTCATCACGGTCGGAGACACGGCGGCGGGTACCTCCGACAACGGATCCGCTACGGCATCATCAACGCAGAGCACCCAGGTTTCTTCAACGGGCGCAGCGGCCTATACGCCGCCGCCTTCCGTGCTCGTCATTGAAGCGGGTACGGACCGAAGCGCCGTGTTGGAGGTCCCGCTGCACCTCTCGGCGGTCGTTAAGACGAAAGGCGGTGCGGCCGACCCCTCGGCGCATATTGCATGGAGTTTCGGCGACGGCTCTTCCGGAGAGGGAAGTGCGACCGAAAAGACGTACCGCTATGCCGGTACGTACCTCGTAAAGGTGGAGGCAACCGATGGCGCGACAAGCGCGGAGGATGAATTCACGGTTCTGGTCAAGCCGGCGCTCGTGCGCATTACAGCCGTCTCGAACGACGGCATTAGGATAGCGAACGATGCGAACGACCAGCTCGATCTTTCTCTCTGGCGGCTTTCCGCCGGCACGGGTTTTTTCCGCATTCCGAACGGAACGGTTCTTCTCCCGAACGGAAGCGTCCTTTTCTCTTCCGCCATCACAAATCTGCCGATAGCGCTTGACGCCACGCTTGCGTATCCTGACGGCGTTATAGCCGCACGGTATCTGCCCGCCCCCGGTACGCAACCTTCAGTCCCTGACGCGAGTTCTACTGAAGAGCAGACGGTCAAGTACCCTGTCGGGTACAACGAAATACCGCCTGTCCTTAACAAGGGCGTAAGCGGTACGGCGCATGGAGCAGAAGCAGCACGCGCCCCCGCAGCGGCGACAGAGTTCGCCGCTGCGGGGGCGGCATTGTCCAATCCCGCCATTCCCGCAGAAGAATCCGGAACCGCAGGCGCACCACGAGCCCTTGGCGTTTTCCGCTCCCCCTGGCTCCTCGGCCTCTTCGGCGTCATGGCGCTCGCGGGCGGGGCGTTCATTCTCCTCTAACCGCTCGCGCAACACCCATTTTTGTATTAGTCTCCCAGAGATATGGCCGATCAAAAACTCATTCTCGTAACCGGCGGCGCGGGCTTCATCGGCTCGCATCTTTGCACGCGTCTTGTTGCGGATGGTCATCGTGTCATCTCGCTCGACAACTATTTCACCGGCAGCCGCGAGAACCATGTGCCCGGCGTCGATTATCGCGAGGGCCATACCAAGAACATCGAGAAACACATTCCCGAGACGCCCGACCTTATCTACCACCTCGGCGAGTACTCGCGCGTCGAAATAAGTCTTAAGGAGCCAGCGCTGGTCTGGGACCTAAATAAAGACGGTACGTTTGGAGTGCTTGAGTTCTGGCGCAAGTACGGTGGAAAACTCGTCTATGCCGGCTCGTCTACAAAATTCGGCGATGGGGGACTCGGCCGCAACCAGAGCCCGTATGCGTGGACCAAGGCAAGCAACACTGAACTCGTAAAGAACTACAGCGCCTGGTATGGCCTGCCACATGCGATCACTTATTTCTATAACGTATATGGCCCGCGCGAACGCCCAGCGAATGAATACGGGACCGTCATAGAAACATTTCGTCGCCAATTCCTGAAAGGGGAACCGCTGACGGTGAACGCACCAGGAACGCAGAAGCGGAATTTTACGCACGTCGATGACATTATAGAAGGACTGGTGTTGGTCGGCGCGGGCGGGATTGGGGACGATTTCGGTATAGGGGACGAACGGGCGTACTCGATATTGGAAGTCGCACAGATGTTTGGGGGAGAGATAATTATGAAACCGGCTACAGCAGGTAATCGTATGGGCTCCGATATCGACACGGCGAAAACACGCGCACTCGGCTGGTCGTCGAAAAGAAACCTCGCCGACTACATCAAACAGGTCTGTAAGAAATGAAACGAGTACTCATTTTCTCGCTCGCGTACTATCCGAAGTTCGTCGGTGGAGCGGAAATCGCGATAAAAGAGATTACCGATCGGATCTCACCCCTAGAGATCGAGTTCCATATGGTGACGCTTCGATTTGATTCGCGTCTCCCAAATACAGAGAAGATTGGAAATGTTACGGTGCACCGGATCGGCTTCTCAAGAGCGTCGCCGACCATCGCCGATTTGCAAAGGTTCCCGCTCTTCCTGAATAAATACTGGTACCAGTTCGCGGCCGCGCGTGCCGCGTCGCGGCTGCACCGCACATATCGTTTCGACGGCGTTTGGGCGATGATGGCTCACTCCTGCGGCGTCCCCGCCGGCCTCTTCAAGACATTCCACCCCGAAGTGCCGTATCTGCTCACGCTCCAGGAGGGCGACTCGCCCGAAGATATCGAGCGGCTCGCGCGCCCTATCTGGCCGCTCTTCAAACGCGGATTCACGCAAGCGGATGCGCTGCAGGCCATCTCGCATTTTCTCCTCGCCTGGGGCCGTCGGATGGGTTTCAAAGGGCATGCCGAGGTGATACCGAATGCGGTCGACACTGCGCATTTCGCGCAGGCGTTTACGGAAAAGGAGTCCAGCGCGATGCGAGAGAAGCTCGGGAAGCGGACAGGAGACGTATTCCTCGTGACGACCTCGCGGCTCGTGCATAAGAATGGCGTTGATGACGTGATCCGCGCGCTCGCGCTTCTCCCAGAACACACGCACTTCTTAATCTACGGCATCGGTCCGGACGAGGCGATGCTGAATGCGCTCGCCGAAAGGCTCGGTGTCGCGTCACGAACGCATTTTGCGGGACAGGTAGAGCACGCCGATATGCCGCTCGCGCTCAAGGCATGCGACATATTTGTCCGGCCCTCGCGATCGGAAGGGCTCGGTATTTCTTTCATCGAGGCGATGGCGGCAGGGCTGCCGGTTATTGCGACCCAGGAGGGCGGCATCACGGACCTCCTCTTCGATGCAAAGCGCAATCCGGATAAAGAAACGACCGGGTGGGCCGTCGATAAAGACTCGCCGGAACAGATTGCAGAGGCGGTACGGGGCATTCTCGCGCAGCCGGAGCAGGTCGCGCGCGTAACCGCCACCGCGAAGAAGATGATGCTCGAGAAATATGACTGGAACCTCATCGCGAAGCAAATGAAGTCGCTCTTCGATCGTTTGGCAGGCACTTGACGTTAGATTATCTTAAGATAAACTTCGGGCATGAAGACGAACATCATCGGCCTCAAGGAATTGCGGGAGAATATGGAAACGTATATTTCCCAAGTTAAGAAGGGGAAATCGTTTACGGTCGTGCGGCGTTCGAGCCCGGTGTTCCGCGTCACTCCGGTCGATGAATGGGGCGATGAGGGCGTCTGGGAGACGGTTGTCGATTTCAGGGACATTGATCCTCGCGGCGTCCCTGCCGCGGACGTGCTCAAGGCGCTTCGCCGATTGCATGAACCGAATCGAAAAGTTTCTCGTCGCGCTTGATACGGACCGTCGTCGTCAAGTCGAGGCGGTCATTCTCCGCATTGTCGCGAACGACCTTGCGAACATGGACGTAAAGAAGCTCAGAGGCAGAGAACAAGAGTTTCGTGTACGAGTCGGGCGCATGCGTATACAATTTGTACGGGACAGAAACGAGAATCGTATTCTCGTCATCGAATGGCGAAACTCCCATACCTACTGATCCACTATGCACCGGCTCGTTATCGCGACACCCCTGTACCCGCCCGAGATAGGCGGGCCTGCGACCTATGCGAAGCTTTTGGAAGAAGGTCTGCCGGGGAAGGGTATCGAGGTTGAGCTGGTGAAATTCAGCACGGTGCGGCACCTGCCGAAGCTCCTGCGCCACTACGCTTATTATCGCCGCATCCGCGCGGCTCTGCGCGGCGCGGACGCGGTCCTCGCGCTCGACCCTGTCTCGGTGGGGCTGCCGGCGATGCATGCGGCGAAGAAGGCGGGGAAGCCGCTTATCGTGAAGATAGTAGGCGACTACGCCTGGGAACAGGGAAGGCAGCGTTTCGGCGTCGCAGAACCGCTTGACGAGTTTGTGAAGACACGGCGCGTGTCGTTTTCGGTACGTATGTTCCGCCGAATCCAGACACGGGTCGCGCGGAGCGCGACCCGTGTCATCGTCCCGAGCGAGTATCTGAAAGGCATAGTCGCCGCGTGGGGCATCCCGACCGACACAATCGAGGTTATCTATAATGCCGTGGCTCTTGAAGAGCCGGGCGTCGTTCCCGAAGCCGTGGCGAAACTCCCGCGGCCGCTTGTCATGACTGCGGGACGGCTCGTGCCCTGGAAACACATTGACGGCATTATCGACGCGCTCGCCGACATTCCCGAAACATCGCTTGCTATCGTAGGCGACGGTCCCCTCCGCGCGGCGCTTGCGCGCCGCGCGGGCGAAAAACTTCCGGGGCGCGCAACCTTTACGGGAGCACTGTCACACAAAGACACACTCGCTATTATGAAATCAGCCGATATATTTGTTCTTAATTCTTCGTATGAAGGGCTCTCGCATCTTCTTATCGAAGCCCAGGAGCTTGGCGTCCCGACGGTTGCGACGCGAGTCGGAGGTAATTCCGAGGTCATAGCCGATGGTGAGAACGGCATACTGGTGCCCGAGGGAGACACCCCTGCGCTCACCAGGGCTCTCGCGCATGCGCTCGGAGACGCAGAATTGCGCGCACGCCTTATGGTGCGAGCGGCCGAGTCTGCGAATCGTTTCTCAATCGAAGCGATGCTTACAAAAACCACCGCCCTGCTCCAAACCCTATGAAAGCCCTCTTCGTTTCAAACGATCCGACGATATTTGATGCGACAAGCAGCACTCGCGCGCGCATGCACACCTACGCGGCGGCGATAGGAGAACTGCACATCGTCTCCGCTGCGTTTCCCGGAGCACGGGACGAGCAGGAAGGGAATCTTTTCCTGCACCCGATACACCCTCTAAAGATCTTTCGGGTGCGCGCGCTCACAAAACGCGCACGCGCACTTATCAGCGAGTACGGCATCGAAGTCGTTTCCGCACAGGACCCTTTCGAACACGGTCTCGCCGCGCTTCGTGCCGTGCGCGGCACGAGTGCGCGGCTGCATATCCAGGTACACACCGATTTTCTTTCGCCGTGGTTTTTGAAAAGCGGCAATCTGCGCTCGGCAAAGGTGCCCGTCCCTTTTCTAAACAGATACCGCCGCCGTCTTGCCGACCGCGTGTTGCCCGCCGCGCAGGGTATTCGCGCCGTTTCAAACAGAGTGAAAGAATCGCTCGTTACGCGCTACGGAGATCGTATCGCCGAACCATCGGTAATTCCGGTTGCAGTCGACGCAGCGGTGCCCGTTCCGGTGCCGTTGCCCGTGCACCCCTTCACTTTCGCGCTCATCGCGATAGGCCGTCTCGAACCGGAAAAGCGCGTTGAGGACATTCTGGCGGCCCTGAAGATGGTTTGCTCGAAGTATCCCATGATCGGACTCTTTATCGTCGGCGAAGGCCGCGAGCGCGCTCGGCTCGAGCGCATGACGCACTCCCTCGCTCTTCAGGAAAAGGTCGTATTTTTAGGGAATCGTCCCGATGCCCGAGGACTCATGCGCAGTGCGCACGTATTCATACAAGCAAGCGCATACGAGGGCTACGGACGGACGCTTGTCGAAGCGGCGCTTGCCAAGATTCCGATCATCACGACCGACGTCGGTATCGTCGGCGAGGTATTTAAGGGGTATGAAGACATGCTCGTCGCGCCGGTAGCCGATCCGGTGGCGCTCTCGCGCCATATCATGGGCTTGATCGAAGACAACTCCGTGCGACAAGAGCTTCCGATCCATGCCGCAGAAACCGCGCTCGCGCATCT
>JAGXBE010000028.1 GCA_018971265.1 Patescibacteria group bacterium | reverse complement strand
TATGCAGGCGACATAAAAGTTGTCGGATGGAAGGTGGCGAGGTCTTTGGTCTTCTCGGGCCACCCAAGTGTTGAAAACGTCCACAGCGCCGAGGAAAACCAGGTGTCGAGCACATCGGGGTCCCGCGTCCATCCTTCGCCCGACGGCGCCTCCGTCCCTACGTGTATCTGTTCGCCGCCATACCATACCGGGATGCGGTGCCCGAACCAGATTTGCCGGCTGATGCACCAGTCGCGCAAGTTATCAATCCAGTGGAAGTATGTCTTCCGGAACCCTTCCTGGGGCATCGTTACGCCCCCGTGCTCGACGGCACTGCGCATAAGCGTCTTAAGCGTTATCGCGCTTCCGCTTTCGATACCCGGAATTTCCGAGTGTCCCATTACAAACGGTCTCTGCACATCAACGAACCACTGCAATTTGATTTGCGGTTCAATGATGCCGCCCGTGCGCTCGGCAGTGGCGATGTTGTGCGTGTACGGTTCTTCCTTTGCCACGAGACCTTTTGCGCGCAGCTTCTCGACTATCTTCTCGCGCGCTTCCGTTATTTTCATACCGGTAAACTCTCCGGCGATGGGCAAAAGCTTTCCGTATTCGTCGATGATTTGTTCCCTGTCGAGCTCATGTCGCTCGGCAATATCGAAGTCGACGGCACTGTGCCATGGCGTGATGGTCATGACGCCCGTACCGAATTCCATATCGATCGCCTCATCTTTCACGATAGTCGCCGTGATGGGGCCATTAATCCATTCCACTTGAATCTGTTGCCCATCTTTCCACGCGGCATAGCGCGGGTCTGCCGGGTGCATGACCACATACTTATCGCCGAATTTAGTTTCGGGCCGTGCGATACCTATCGTAAAAGGTCCGTACTGTAAATAGTAAAAAGTCGTTTGTTCTTCTTTATAGACAATCTCATCGTCGGAAATGGTGGTTTGGCCTTTCGGGTCCCAGTTGACGATACGGTGGCCGCGGTAAATAAGACCGGCATCGTACATGCGTTTAAAGGCCGTTACGACGGCCTTGTTGCGTGTGTCGTCGAGCGTGTAAGCGTAGCGCGACCAGTCAAGCGACGCGCCCATTCTGCGTATCTGTTTGAGGATCGTACCTTCGCTTTCCTTTGCAAATGCGGCAACGCGGTGTACGAGCTCCTCACGGCCGATATCGTGCCGGCTCTTACCTTCTTCCTTCTGGATATTTTTCTCCACGCGCGATTGCGTCGCGATGGCGGCCGAGTCGGTTCCGGGAATCCATGCGGTGCGTTTGCCTTGCATGCGCTCGTAGCGGACAATCGCGTCCTGGAGCGAATCCTCGTATGCGTGGCCGATATGGAGAACGCCAGTGACGTTTGGCGGCGGAAGCACGATGGAATAAGCGGGCGCATCCGCTTTTGTCACGCCCTGAAGGACGCATTCCTCCGGATTGAAGAGCCCGCTTGCTTCCCACGCCTTGTACACGCGCTCTTCGGTTGCGACCGGGTCATACGGCTTCAGAAATTTATCGGGCATTGCTTATAAAATATAGCAAATAAGCGGGCAATAGGCGAAGCCGTTGACTCACAGAGCAATCGATCGGTTGCCATCCGCACGGACGGTTTCTGCCTCCGCGAATCCGCCCCGAAGCGCGCGATAGAAGCCCGCGAGCGCGATCATGATGGCATTGTCGGTAGTGAGAGACGCGGAAGGGATGCGCAGCGTTACGTCCGCATGCATCTCTTTCATTTTCTTCGCAAAGACCCGGCGGATATGTTTGTTCGCCGAAACGCCTCCGCCGATAACGAGCGTTTTCGCTCGCGTTTCTTCGAGAGCGCGAGAAGTTTTTTTCCAGAGAACATCGGCAACCGCATTCTCGAACTCATGCGCGACATGTTTTTTATCCTTTTCGCTTATCGCCGGCCCGTTTTTCAAAAGGTACAGCACAGCGGTCTTGAGTCCCGCAAATGAAAAGTCACAGGTCGCGGAATCGATCATCGGGCGCGGCAGTTTGTATCGCAAGGTCGAACCTTGCGCAAGGTTCGACCTTGCGATTTCGGACCTTGCGATTTCGGCAAGGCGCGAGATTTCCGGCCCGCCCGGGTAGGGGAGCGCGAGCATACGAGCGACCTTATCGAACGCTTCACCCACGGCGTCGTCGCGCGTCTGCCCAACGAGCTCATACTCAAGCCACTTTTTCATTACGACAAGCTCCGTGTGTCCGCCCGAGATGAGGAGTGCCAGCACCGGCATTGCGACGTCTTTGATTTCAAGCGCAGCCTCAGCGCTGCTGCCCACCGAAGGCGGAGCGGTATGATGGCGGCTAGCCAAGGCCGCCATCACATGACCCTCCATGTGATTGACGGCGACAAGCGGTTTCTCCCACACGAGCGCGAGCGCCTTGGCAAAATTAATGCCGACCCAGAGCGCGGGCTCGAGGCCAGGGCCTGCGGTGACGGCGATGACGTCGATATCGGGCGGCTCGCACTTGGAAATGAATTCGAAGAACGCCTCAGTGAGACCCGGCTCGCGCGCCAAGGTTTCAGAAATCTTGGCGCGCACCTCTTCCGGTATCGCTTGCGCGTCTTCGCGCAGGAGCTCCGCTTCCTCAAGCGCCGCTTCGAGAATAGGCACGAGGTTCTTCGCGTGCTCGCGCTTCGCGAGCGCGGGGAAGACCCCGCCGTACTCTTTATGAACCTCTATCTGCGAGAGGAGCGCGTTCCCGAGCACGGTGAACTGCGCCGACTTTTCGTCGCCCTGCGCTTCAAGTATCGCTATCGCGGTCTCGTCGCAGCTCGTTTCAATAGCGAGGATTTTCATTTTTGTTGGCTGGGGTCCACGGGATCGGGCTGCCATAGAGAATCTCGAAACCGGCCGCGGCCGGGTGGCCATTACCTCCATACTTTTGTGCAATTTCAGCAACATTGATGCTTTTGTCACTACGCAACGAAACCCTCAATCCTTCGGCGTCTGCAGAAACTATAATCGCGATAGGCGGCTTAAGGCGCGCGAGACGATTTCCAATATCACTCACGAATTCTCCCGAAGACCCGGTGAGGTAACATTCATAGCCCTCAAAATGGACGACTTCGGCATGATGGACGCCGTGCACGACAACATGCTCATGATATTTTGCAAAAAGCCCACCTGTCTCCACGATGCGCCCCGTCTCGTCCGGATTCTCAAGTTCTGCAAGAAATCGGTCCCATTTCTCAATATTTTGCAAATCAAAAGATGCAAAAGAGTCCGTGAGTGTATACACGTATGCCAGCACGTCTCGAGAATTTGGTAAATCGAAACGATACAAATCGCCATCTTCGACATACTGTAAGAGCTTGGGAACAGGAGTGTTGGGATGAAAATAACTCCAAGCAATAGTTGCACCTGAGTGGTTTGTGTCAAAGATGCCCGGGAACTTCGTTGCTGTAGTACGCATACCATCGTGATGGTCGAGGACAGTTATTGATTTCGCCACCTTCGATAATTCATCCATAACTGATTGAGGATAACAAAAGTCGATAAAATAAAGATCTCTACCATCTAAATTTTCTGGAGCGGGTTTGCCGTGCTTGAGAGGAATATAGTCGGCCATATCGCCAAACTTCTTCCACGCGGCATACGCGCCGCCGAAGCCGTCCGGGCAGCCGCCATGATAGAGAATAGCAATACCTTTATTATGGTGCTCGTGCATATCTCTAGTGTATCCGTTTATCGCACAAAGCGCACATAGATGCCGGCGGGGATGACGCGCTCGGATCGGGATTCCTGTATAAAAAGCTCACCACATTCGCCACCCGTCTCGCCGAACGTGCTCTCGACCGCCTGTGCGAAAGACCGCGGTGCGTACCCGGCGGCATAGCCGTTTATGAGGAAGAACGAGCCGGGCGTCTCCGAAAGTATCTCGCGCAGCGTCGCAAGCAGCCCGGGAAGCTCTTCTTCGATTTTCCACACTTCGCCCTTGGCGCCGCGGCCGAAGGCAGGCGGGTCGAGGATGATACCGTCATATTCTGCACCCCGCCTCGCCTCGCGTTTCGCGAAGGCGAGCGCGTCGTCGAGTATCCAGCGGATCTTGTCCTCGCTGCTGTTCGAGAGCCGCGCGTTCTCGTGCGCCCAATCGAGGGACTGTTTCGAGGCGTCGACGTGCGTAACGAATGCATCCGCTTGCGCGGCAACGAGGGATGCGATGCCGGTGTAGCCGAAGAGGTTTAGGACACTCACTCCAGCAGTTTGCTGCGAAAAAGTCCTCAGGTCTCCTCCCTCCGGTCGGCCAGACTGTTTTCTCGCAAACGGCAGCTGTTCGTTGAGGGTTTTAACGCGCTCTCTTACCCACTCCCAATTCGGGGCTTGTTCTGGGAAGACCCCGGTGTGTTTGAAGCCGGTGAGCCGTGCGCGGAAACGAACATCGTTCCACGAGAGTTCCCACGACCCGCTCACGCCCGTGCGTACATTCCACGAGCCACTCTTTTCGCGGAACGTGAACACGGCGTCCGCTTTCTCCCAAAGCTCGGGGTGCAGTTTCCCCCACAGCGCCTGCGTCTCGGGGCGCACGACGACGATTTCGCCGAAGCGCTCGAGCTTCATGTTCTCTCCCGAGTCGAGCAGCTCATAATCGCCCCATGGAAGGGAAGTGAGGTGCTGGTCGCAGCGCATTCTTTTTGTCATAACACCTCCGGGTGCTTCTTCGACCATTCGTAGAAGACGACTGCGGCGGAGACAGCGGCGTTCAGTGACTCGGTGCGCGCGTGCATAGGGATAGAAAGCGTGGCATCACACGCGGCGAGCGTCTTCTCTCGTATGCCGGCACCCTCGTTCCCGACGACAAAGGCAGCGGGCGCGTCGAATGCGTCTGTGCCAAGTGCGATGGTGCCGTCCATAGCGAGGCCGTAAATCCAGAATCCTCTTTCTTTCAGCACCGCAAGTGCACGGTTCACATTTCCGATGGAAACGAGCGGGATGCGAAAAGCCATGCCGGCCGAGCTCTTCACCACCGCGCCGGTAATACCCGCCTGGTTGTGCTCGGGAATGAGAACGCCTGAGAGGCCGAACGCTGCTGCCGAGCGGATAATGGCGCCAACATTGTGCGGGTCCTGAACCTCGCCGAGAATGGCGACCGCGGGATTCTTTTTCACTTCAAGCGTTGAAAGAAAAGTATCAAGCGAGACGAGCAGGGCAGACGGGTCCAGTATGGCGATGACGCCTTGATGCACCGCATCCCTCCCCACGAATTCTTTGCTTGATCCTTTAGCGAGCGGGGCGGTGGGGATGCCACGTTTCTTTAAAAGCGTCTGTAGCCCTCTGTCTTGCATATCGGCGGCGAGAAAAACCTTGCGAATAATCTTTGCTTGTTTCCCCTCCGGCAGTGCACCGTCAGCAAGCGCCTCCATAAGCGCATGCTTACCGTAGATATAGACCTTTCCCGAGGCAGGCGTCTTGCTTTTCACAGGAGCGTGTTTTGGCGCACGCTTGTCATAGTGTCGTCTTGATTGCATTGGTGCGCGGTGAGGGATTCGAACCCCCGACATCTACAACGTCAATGTAGCGCTCTACCAACTGAGCTAACCGCGCGTGCGGCTACTCTACCATAACGCGACTTCATTCTAAAGTGTGACCCCACGGGGAATCGAACCCCGATTTACGCCGTGAAAGGGCGCTGTCCTAACCGTTAGACGATGGGGCCGTTCATTGAATGTAACATCTTCCGCGATGAATTCAAAAATGGTAGAGTCTCAAAATTGGAGAGGTGGCTGAGTGGTCGAAAGCACCGGTTTCGAAAACCGGCAAGGGCGAAAGCTCTTCGTGGGTTCAAATCCCACCCTCTCCGCAGTAGGTAGGACAGGACTGTTTTTAGAGAAATTATTTTTGGCTGCGCCGAGCGCAGCATATTGTGGTTTAGCTACGCCGCGCGCTTCGCGCGCGTGAAGTGTCAGGTTGGAGCCGAAGATTTTTTGAAGGGAAGATTTTTGAGAGAGAAAGTC
>JAGXBE010000027.1 GCA_018971265.1 Patescibacteria group bacterium | reverse complement strand
CGCGCCCATGTCTTTACAACCCCGGCTGATGCCGGTTTTGTACCGATGACCTTCTTCAGGAGCTTGGCGTCCACGAAGGGTCCTTTCTTAAGTGACCGTGACATGTGAGCAATGAAAAGCCCGCGCGGCGTCTCTACAGACGTCCCGATGCGGGAAGCGCGAGATATCTAAAAGATACAGGAGTCGATATGAATCGTCAAACCATCCCTAATTTTGCTACACTAATGGCATATGGAAAAACGTTTTGGTGCCGTAGCGGTCGTTTCTATCATCCTGACGGGAATTATTGTCTACGCCGCTACGCGGCCGGTTCCAAACGCGGTGCCGGCAAGTACAAAAACCCCAGACGCTGCACCGGCTCTCCCTCCACTCGGCTATACCGAACATGCCCAGTATTACGACATAGTTGCGAACTATCCGACGACCACTCCGCTCCTCGCCGACGTCGGCGCGAAGGAAGATTCGGCGGCTGTCGCGCTCATGAGAAACTTCATCGGCGATACCATCGCTCAATTCAAGACCGGCGGCAGTTTCGAACCGGATCGCAAAGAGAAATTGGAAATTGTGTACCTTATCGCCTCTTCCCTCCGCACCGTCTCCTACATTTTTACCGTCTATGAGGATACTCTCGGGGCGCACGGCAACACGTTCTTCCGCACGTTCACCTTCGATACGAAAACCGGCGCAGTACTTTCACTCGCCGACTTGTTTGCACCGGGCGCCCCCTACCTCGAAACGCTCTCCTCGATGAGCCGCGCGAAACTTCCGAGTATCATTGGCGACGGCGCTGACGCGAGTTTTATAGAAAACGGCACGACGCCGACGGATAAAAATTTCGAAAATTTCTTCTTTGACAACAAAGATTTCGTCGTCCTCTTCCCTCCCTACCAGGTCGCTCCCTATTCTTCCGGCCCGCAGACGCTCCGCCTCAAAATAACCGCTCTGGCGAATATCTTAAGACAGGAGTATCTTTATCGGTGAAGGAGGAATGGCTCTTTGGGTCTGGTGTTTGCCGTTCATCCGAGAGGAAAAAATGTTCTTCTTCCGGAACTTCAGTGAAAGGAGAGACCGATGAGGTTCATTCTGGGGTATGTGCAGCCGCGCCCGGCGAGCTACGACCGGAAAGTCGCCATCTACGAGAAAAAGGAGTATGTTTTTGAGGCGGAGACCGAGGCCGATGCAGTACACGCTATCGATTTGTTCCTTACGGAGGGGCCGGTGGTTTGCGGAGAAAATATTTATCGCAGGCAGATGGCTTCCCTCAGTCCGTGTCCGCCCGCCCCGCAGGTGCTTGAGCCGAGACCGGAGTTCCTGCCGGTGGACGAGTATCTGTGACTGGACGTGCGACGTGCGAAAGGGCCTGTCGTTCGACAGGCCCTTTCATTTTCCGAATTAGCCCTTCCTTTTCTTTCCAACCTTGCGGCGGGAAACAATGAAGACGTTGCTGTACTTCTTCGGCGTGCGCGTCTTCTGGCCCTTCCCCGAGGGCTTGCCCCACTTGGTCTTGGCACGCTTGAGACCGCGGCCCTGCTTGCCTTCGCCGCCGCCGTGCGGATGGTCAACAGGATTCATCGCGCTGCCGCGGACGGTCGGACGCCTCCCCATCCAGCGGCTACGACCCGCCTTGCCGATGACAACGAGGTTATGTTCCTCGTTGCCTATCGTACCGATGCTCGCCCACGAGAGATCGGAGACTCTGCGTATTTCGCTTGAGGGAAGCTTGAGCTGCGCGTACCCCGCGTCGTGCGCAACCACTTCGGCGGCACTGCCGGCGGAACGGACTATCACGGCGCCGGCGCCGGGAGAAAGTTCGATGTTATATACGAAGGTGCCGACGGGGATTTTGCCGAGCGGCAAACGGTTGCCGGGAGTAAGCGGCGCATCTTGGGAGACGATAAACGAACTGCCGACTCCGACTTCCTTCGGCAAAACGACATAACGGCGCTCGCCGTCGCGGTACAGCGCGAGCCCGATAAAGGCGCTACGGAAAGGATCGTATTCGACGGTCTCTATTTTTGCCGGGACGTCTTTTTTGTTATAGACGAAGTCCACGGCGCGCAAACGGCGCTTGTGGCCGCCGCCTTGGTGACGCGTGGTGATTCGTCCGAAAGCGTTTCGGCCGCCCTGGCTACCCTTCTTCTTCAAGAGCGGCTTGTGCGGCGCATCGCCCGAGAGCAGTTCTCGGTACGGCAGCGTTGTCATGAAGCGACGGCTCTTGGTAGTGGGGCGATAGGATTTCATACGAAAATAATTAGGGGCGCATTACGCGAACTGGATGGTATCGCCCGGCGCAAGATATACATAGGCCTTGCGGCGCGCGGCGCGTGTGCCGGTGCCGCTGCGGGTGCGCATCGCTTTGCGCTTCCCAGGAAGGTTTACGATGCGTATTTTGTGGGGCTTAACGTTATAAATTTCTTTAATTGCCCCGGCAATTCCCGACTTTGTGGCGCGTGCTGGCACTTCGAAAGTATAGACGCCTTTCTCGGTCGCGATAAGCGCCTTTTCAGAAAACCAGGGTGCACGGATGATTTCATGCGCGATGCCGGGCGCAAGTTTCTTCGCGTGCGCCTGGCGCGCACGTACGGTCTTTTTCTCTTTCTTGTCCTTGGTTGTGTTGCCGAAGATTGCCATGGTGATTTATGCGGCGTTAACGCGCTTAAGAAGCGCTGCAAACGCCTGTTCCGGTTTTTCTATAATCAGATATTTGTGCGTCAGCACGTCGACCGGATTGATGTTGCGCACCTCTTCCGTCATAACGGAACCGAGATTTTGAAAGCTCTTCACTGCATTCGTGTCGTAACCGGCGAGAGCAACGAGCGCCGCGTTCTTCTTTTTCGCGGCAAGCAGGGCGGCGGAATGCTTGGCGAGTGCAGCGAGAGCCGTCTTCGCTGCCGAAGTTTTCGGTGTGGCAAAAGAAAGCTTGTCGACGAGGATTATTTCGCCGTCTTTCGCTTTCCTTGAGAGCACCGAGACGAGCGCGGCAATGCGCATCTTGCGATTTATTTTCTCGCTGTAGTCGCGCTCTTTGCGCGGACCGAAGGTGACGCCGCCGTGCCGCCAGAGCGGTGAACGGCTCGAGCTGTGGCGCGCTTGGCCGGTGCCTTTCTGCTTCCATGGCTTTTTGCCGCCGCCGGAGACTTCTGAGCGGTCTTTCGTGTGGGCGCGATTCTGACGCGCATTTGCCTGCATTGCGGTCGTCACCTGGTGCACAAGGTCGCTCTTCCAGGGCGCGCTGAAGAGCTCATTCGGAAGCGCGATCGTCCCGACCTTCTCGCCGTTCATAGAGAAGATTGTGGTCTCAAGCGGGGCAGGAGCGGATTTTTTCGCGCGTTCTGCGGGCGCGCTTGCAATCTTTTTTGTCGTTTTCCGTTCGGTAGTCATAGGAGATACATTATGCGGAAATCACTTCAAGCAGCGTGCCGCGTGCACCCGGCACCGCGCCGCTGACGATAATCTCGCCCGCTTTTGCGTCCACAGCAAGAACTTTCAGATTCGTCACCGTCACACGGTCGGCACCCATGCGGCCGGCCATGCGCATTCCCTTCGCAACGCGGCCGCCCGCGCGGCCGCCCGAGCCGCCGATAGAGCCCGGTGAGCGCTCGGTGTGCTTCTGGCCGTGACTGCGCGGGCCGCCGTGGAAGCCGTGGCGCTTCACCACGCCGGTAAAGCCCTTGCCTTTCGTGAGGCCGGAGACCTGGACAACATCACCAATTGCAAAGACTGATGCGTCAATCGTGTCGCCGATAGTTGCAGAGTTATTTGTACGGAATTCGCGAATTGCTGCATAACCCTTGCCCTTTGTGTGCCCGAGAACCGGCTTGCTGATGTTCTTTTCCTTGCGGACGCCCATACCGACCTGAATAGCCGCGTAGCCATCCTTTCCATCTTTCGTTTTCACCTGTGTCACGGTGATTGGGTCGGTAATGAGAATAGTCCCCGCGCGGGCGCGGCCGTCCTCCCCAAATACTCGGGTCATTTTTTCTTTCTTGGCGAGAATGAATTTCATTAAAAGCAAATCGCGCGACAGCAATCGCTGCCGCGCGATTTGCTGGAGGTCCCGCAGGGGACATAGCGATAGAGACACTTTACACGAGCTCATTAAAAGATGCAATAAGGCGAACGACCGCCCTTACGGGCGGTCGTTCGCTCTTCTTGGCGGTCTTTCTCAAACCATCTTCACGTCAATCGTGACACCACTTGGCAGGTTCAGATTGGTGAGTGCCTCAATGACCTTCGGCAAAGGGTTTAGGATGTCGATGAGGCGTTTGTGGACGCGCATTTCGAACTGCTCGCGCGCATCCTTGTGAACAAACGTCGATCGATTTACAGTCCAGCGTTTTATCTCGGTCGGAAGCGGTACCGGACCGACAACCGTTGCGTCGAAACGCGCGGCGGTGTCCATGATCTGCTTCACCGAGAGGTCGAGGATTTTGTGCTCGTAGGCGCGCACGCGGATGCGAAGCTTGTGCTCCGCCGGCGCGGGCGCGGCGACCTTCTTTGCCACGGCTTTTGTCCGTGACGTCTTCGGGCTTCCTTTCGCGGGTCTCGATACGGAAGGCGCCGTGACTTTCTTTGTCTTTTCTTTCGTCGCCGTTGCCATATGAGCAGTCAGTCGAGCCGTGGCGCTTACGCCGTGATCTTGGTCACAACGCCCGCACCGACGGTCTTGCCTCCTTCGCGGATGGCGAAACGCTGCTCCTGCTCAAGGGCGACCGGTGCGGTGAGCTTCACCTTGAAGGTAACCGTGTCGCCCGGCATGACCATTTCCTTGCCTTCCGGAAGAGTAACTTCGCCAGTAACGTCCGTCGTGCGGATGTAGAACTGCGGTTTGTAACCGCTGAAGAACGGCGTGTGACGCCCGCCTTCGTCTTTGTTGAGGATGTAGACTTCGGCATCGAAATCGGTGTGCGGCGTAACCGAACCGGATTTCGCGAGGACCTGGCCGCGGTGCACGTCTTCTTTCTTCGTGCCGCGCAAGAGGATGCCGGCATTGTCGCCCGCCATGCCTTCCTTGAGCTGCTTGTTGAACATCTCAATGCCGGTGACGGTCGTCTTCGCCGTCGGCTTGATGCCGACGATTTCGACTTCCTCGCCGACCTTTACGATGCCGCGCTCGATGCGGCCGGTGACCACGGTGCCGCGGCCTTCGATCGAGAAGATGTCCTCGATAGGCATGAGGAACGGTTTTTCGGTCTCGCGCTTCGGCAAATCAAAGTAGGTGTCCATCGTATCGACGAGCCCCTTGACTTTGACCGCCCATTCGTCGCTCATGTCTTTCGACTCGAGCGCCTTCAATCCAGAACCGCGGACAATCGGCGTATTCGCGCCATCATAGCCCTGCTTGGTGAGCAGTTCGCGGATTTCCTCTTCGACGAGGTCGATGAGATCCTGCTCCGCTACCATGTCCACCTTGTTGAGGAAAACGATGAGCTTTTTAAGCCCCACTTGCTTGGCGAGGAGGATGTGTTCGCGCGTCTGCGGCATCACGCCGTCGGTGGCGGCCACCACGAGGACCGCTCCGTCCATCTGCGCGGCACCCGTAATCATGTTCTTGATGTAGTCGGCGTGTCCCGGCGCATCGATATGCGCGTAGTGGCGATTCGGTGTCTCGTACTCGCTGTGGTGAAGCGCGATAGTAATACCGCGCGCCTTTTCCTCTGGTGCGCTGTCTATCTTGTCGACCGCCTCAACGCGGGCGCCATAGCCCTCTCCTTTGAGCATGTCGAGAACGTGGAGGATGCCGGCGGTCAGCGTGGTCTTACCATGGTCAACGTGACCGATGGTGCCCACGTTCATGTGCGGCTTCGCACGATTGAATTCTGCCATAATAATTATCGGTAATATTCTAATAAATCACGAATATTCCGACGCTTGCCTCGTAGCCAAGCATTCCTATGCTTGTGGTACCGAGGTGAGTCGGAACAAACCCTACAGCTTGCCGACTCACAAAAGCAGACAAGCCAAAGAGCGACGCCAAGATGCGTTCTAGCAAATGTACCCGACCCTTCATAAAAGCGCAAGGTGCGTAAAAGTGAAAATAAAGCAGGGCCGATCCATGGA
>JAGXBE010000026.1 GCA_018971265.1 Patescibacteria group bacterium | reverse complement strand
GATACCACGACTAAGTCCGAAATCGCCTTGAGCGGGAGCGGCAGCCCCTCGACCTCGACAACCCCGCTCACCTCGACCCCGAGGACCGTGTGCCGCGGCGGGCGCGCTAAGTAGTACGAGACGGCGCGCTGGTATTCCTCCTCCATCGCTTTTCGCTTCTCCTTCTTCGCCCGGCGGCTCTTTGCCTTGCCAAAATCTATTTCGAAATCGCCGACCATTCGCAAAAACGCAAGTCCCTTCTGAATGGCGTCTTCCTTGGAGGCGCCGCGATAAAAGTGCTCGAGCGCCACGTGCCCTGCGCGCCCGACGACAGACGCGGGCGTCGAAGGGGTGTCGTAAATCTCCTCGACGTAGCGCTTGTACCACGCAAGCGGGTTCCTCAGATACGCCACAAGCGACGAGTGGCTCCAGTGCCTAATTGGCGGCTTTGCCCGCCTGCCCGCTCCCTTTCCCCGCTTCTTCATAGGGCCAGTATAGCGAAAAAGAGTGTTTCCTGTTGCTATACTGAAAGGCAATACATCACGTATGAATGACGTCGCACGATCCGAGCTGAATACGCCCGTTGCGCCGGTTATGGGCGGGAGCACGCTGGTCGCGTTTCTGTATTGGTATGTCTTCGTCGCGCCGAAGAACATCATCACTGTTTGGGGTAACTATTTATGGGCGAATTTCAACTATTTTTCAATCCGTGAGCTCTTGCGGACGCTCATCGCACCCTGGCACCGAGAGACTGACACATACCGCAAGGTCGGCGACATCGTTTTTAACTATGTGGAAGCCGCTGTCTTTAACTCGGTCTCCCGCATCATCGGTTTTATCGTGCGTTCTGTGACGATTATCTTCGGCCTCGTGGTCGAGCTCTTCCTCGTCATCGTCGGGCCGCTCGTGCTCGTGCTGTGGTTCCTCGCGCCGCTTCTGCTTCTCTACGCGTGCACGCAGTCACCGACGATAACGCTGCCGGCACTCCACGCGCCCACGTTCTCGTTCCACCTCCCCGCGTTGAATCTCCTCCACCCAAGCAATGGCATACGTTGATGTAAAAAGAACGAAACTCTACCGCGCGGTACGGCTCGGCCGTATCGTGCCCACCTCTCTGCTCCACCCGATTGCGTGGCTCGGCGCTCTCGCCGCGCTTATATCCCTCGCCTTGTGGGCGGTCGGCGTTGTGCCAACAACGACCTGGCGCCTTTTCTCTGTCGCGAGCGTCGTCGCGTATGTTGCGTGGGTGTACGCGCTTTTCTTCGGGACCTATCTCGATACTTTTTCTGCGCCCCCGCAGAGAGAAGAAAATCTCGCCGCATACCTCGACTACCGCGCCCTCAAAGCTGTCGCCGCGTATGGCGGTGGTGACATAACCACGCTCCTCCTTCCTCTGCTCTCGATCCCCGGTATGCAGTTCGTCCTCATGAGGATCGGCACGACGCCGCGAGCCTTCCGCAAGATGGTGAAAGAATACCTGCGCTCTGCGCCAGTCCCGAGTGCCGACCCCTTGCCGCCGTTCCTTGGCGCGTGCTTGAAGAGCCGCGCGGACCGGAACCTCCCTCCGGTAATAACCTGGCAGGATCTCTTCTCTGAGCTCGCCATCGTCTCGCCATTCATGCAGACATTCATCCTCGAAGCGAAGCTCGAGGCCCAGGATATTCGCACGCTCCTCGACTGGCAGGTAGAAACCGAGACGAAGCGTGAGCGCGCTCACCGGTTCTGGAGCGCGTACAACCTCATGCGGACGAGAAGTGTCGGGCGTACCTGGGCTGCCGGCTACACCCCAGAACTCGAGAAGTACGCGGTCGAGGTGAACAAGTACGCTGGGAGCGGTCAGGCGCCCGAACTCTACGGCCGTGTCGCGGAAACGGAGGAGATCGAACGTGTCCTCGCACGCGACGGTAAGAACAATGTCGTACTCGTCGGCCCGGAGGGCGTTGGCAAGACGGTCGCCGTCTCCGCCCTTGCCGAGCGCATCGCGCTTGGCGACGCCTTGACCGCCGTTGCGCACAAGCGCGTGCTTGAGCTCCGCGTCGCCTCGCTCCTCGGAGACACCTCGAATATGGGCGACATCGAATCCCGCTTTGAATCGATCTTAAACGACGCGGTGCAGGCGGGCAACGTCATCCTCCTCATCGACGATATCCATACTCTCTTCGACCCGTCGGGCGCCGCAGGCACTATAGACGCGACCAGAGTGCTCCTCCCCTACCTCGCGAGTGAGCGCTTGCAGGTCATCGGCCTCACGACTGATGAGGGCTACCACGAAACCATCGCGCGGCACGCCGACCTCATGCGCCTCTTCGAGAAGGTCGAGATTCGCGAGCCGTTAAAGGAGGAGGTCTACGCGATTCTTCGCGCCGTTATCCCTCACATCGAAGCGCACAACCGCGTCTGGTTCCTCTATCAGGCCGTGAAAGCGGCGGTGGAGCTCTCCGATCGCTATGTGAAAAATGCTCCCTTCCCCGAGAAGACCATCGGCGTCCTCCAGGAAGCAGCCGTGTTTGCCGTCACCAAGGGCAACAGCTCCGTCGTGACCGCAACGCACGTTGAAGAAGTCGTCCGACAGAAGACGCAGATCCCCGTCGGGGAGATCGCGCGCGGAGAACGCGCGACGCTGCTCAACCTGGAGACCCTGCTCCACGCGCGCGTTGTCGGCCAAGATGAAGCGATCTCAGCTATTGCCAACACGATGCGTCGCGCCCGTGCGGGAACAACGTCTGCGAAGAAACCGATTGGCTCGTTCCTCTTCCTCGGGCCGACCGGCGTCGGTAAAACCGAGACGGCGAAGGCGCTCGCGGCCGCATACTTCGGCTCGGAGAAGCGCATGATTCGGTTCGACATGTCGGAATATCAACAGGCCGACTCCATTAATCGGCTGATCGGGCACGACGCGGCACGTGGCGCGCTCACGACCGCCATTATGGACGACCCCTTCTCGCTCGTCCTCCTCGACGAGCTCGAGAAGGCGAATTCGGATGTCTTGAACGTGTTCCTCCAGGTGCTCGACGAGGGCCGGCTGACCGACGCGCTCGGCCGCACGACGGACTTCACAAACGCCATCATCATCGCCACCTCAAACGCGGGTGCCGAGCTTATCCGCGAATCAGTTGCTCAAGAAGGTGGAGAGGCCAATCTCCGAGAACGGGTGCTCGAAACGCTTCAGACCCAGGGCATTTTCAAGCCGGAATTCCTCAACCGTTTCGACGACATCATCATGTTTAAGCCGCTCTCGCGCGAGCAGATGAGCCGCGTCGCCGAGCTCTTGCTCGTCGACCTCAACGAGCGCCTGAAGGATAGAAATATTACGGTACACGCGACTCCGGAAGCACTCGCGAAGCTCGTCGAGCTTGGCTTCGACCAGGAATTTGGCGCACGACCGCTCCGCCGCGTCGTACAGGACAAGGTAGAGAATCTCGTGGCGCAGAAGCTCCTTGAGGGCACCCTCAACCGCGGCGACACGCTCTCGCTCGCGCCAGAAAATATCTAATCCTGTACTTTTCAGGTCGATGCGGTTCCCTTGACTAGTTTAATGTAATCTGTTATTCTATTTTTAGGTTTGAAGTTCCAACCGTCAACTGATGAGGAGAGGGCGCATGCCAAAGTTTCTTATCTACGCAGTAAACCCTGAAAACAATGCGGACTGTCTGTTTCGAGAAGTGGAGTGGCCTGTGGTCCCGCGTGTGGAAGAAGAGGTCGAGCTCGACCCTGACACGGATCTTACGCCTGTATCGCAGGTCTTTCATCACGTGGATACAGGCAGAATCTTTGTGCGGGTGGAGATGCTCAGTGGAGATGACTTTGAGGTTCTAAGAAAAGATTCGGCTTGGAGAAGGAAGGAGAAACTTCGTAAGTCTGGAGGTTCGGCCTTTCTGAGAAATCCGCGCAAGTTCGAGATATCGCCCGAGGAAGAGACCGCCGCTTCCGCTTGGTTTCGCGAGCACCAGAAAAAATGTGCTGGCGCTAAGAGCGCCACAGAACTGCCTCCGGATGTCTGTCCTTCCTTTCCATTCTTTTTTATTTTTGAGATGGATGCGGTAAGTTACGGGGTAAGCGTGCAATGCAAATTCTGCAATGAAACACAAGACGTCACTGACTACAGTAGCTGGTGATACATCATCGGAGACGACTTCTGTTTAGAGAGCCCGTCGAAGCGATTCGACGGGCTCTAGTTTTTATTATCGATTTTCACAGCCTTTCTTAGGAGACCTAAAACAACTTCAGGTGGCGAGCTTTGTCGTACAGGACAAGGTAGAGAATCTCGTGGCGCAGAAGCTCCTTGAAGGCACCCTCAACCGCGGCGATACGCTCTCGCTCGCTCCTGAAGACCTTTAGCAGAGCGGCGGCGGGTTCCGCAGTTCAAGGGCCTGATTTTCCGCTGGTCGTCTGGTACGCTGTTGAAACCTTCTGGCTAAACAGTCCTCTCTAGAAGCAATCTGCATTCAGCTAAATTAACCGAGTAAGATTCCGGATTTTCTTGAACATCTTGTAGTAATTCCTCTATGGATATCCATCGAATCCCCATAACTTCTTTCTCGTCATAGATAAGTTCATCTACCGTCTTGGGAATCTGTGCAAAAAAGAACTGGCAGAAATGATTATGCTTTCCTTTAAGCAATAGTTTTGCTCCTTTATGCAAATCTTGAACGGTAAGTACCAGGCCTATTTCTTCCTCTGTTTCTTTCAAGATATTTGATTGATACGTCTCGCCCTCCTCCACCGTTCCGGCTACACTACAACCCCAACGTCCTGGATTATGTTTCTTACTTAATGCTCGACGTGCCAGTAACACTTTGCCTTCAAGATTTAGAAGCCATAGAGCGCTTGCTCGATACATATCATCGGGCAAAAGCGAGTCGCGTTCACGGGAAGCGATTTGAATATCGCTCTCATTAACGACGGGAATCATCATTGCCTAATACTAGCAAGGTTGTGAGTTGGCCGTCTTGGGCGACGTGGACGGTTTTGGAGCAGAAATTAACCCCTAACAAGTAAGATTAGTTCTTTGAGTTTCTCATCCATTTCCTCGCTGAGGTGAAGCTGCTTGGGAGAAATACTGTCCATCTCAATATTAGTGCTCCCCGCCGGCAAGATGTATACATTGCCGCTCTGGGGATCCTTCCCAAGGACTACTTTCATTCCTTCGTTCTTAAGTCGTTCAATTATTTCATCTGTGGGGGTGGTATAGCCCGGATATTCTTTCTCGGTTGCTTTCATTTTTAAGTACGATTCGGGATCAATACCGGAAAAAGAAAAAATACTTTTGCTTTCAAAGAGTTCTGCGGCCAATGAAATTATTTTTTCTTCTCTCGTCGGTCCTCTTTCTGGACGCGTTGGGATACCCTCGGACATAATTGAAGTATACCCCCTGGAGGGGCTACCGAGACGACGTGGAGACCTATTTACAATGCGAGACAAAGGTTCCCAACTTTACTCGGAGCTAGGGCCGCGATCCTCGAATTCTTTGACGCTTAGGCGAAGAAGCCGGCCATCAGCGCGATAATAATAATCGTAACCAAATTCGACGAAATATCCGAAAAGAACTTCTTCCATGCGATGGACCGGTCACAGTTACTCCACAGTATGGATGTGCCGACTGCCGGAACCGTGAAGCACAGCCAGCTAAATACCGCGAAGCCGACCGCCATCAAGAGTGGCAGGCCGTTATGCAAGCTCTCCAGAACGACGAAGACGACCCAGAAGGATGTGAGGAAGGAGAGACCCAGCTGCGCCGTATACATTTTCGGCATCATCGCTTTGCCCGCTTCCATCTTCTGCTTGCGCTCCTCGGGCGACAGCGTGTCCATACCGAGATATCGCATATGAACCTTCCCCATTGGCGTAGAGTTCGAATACCAGAGCGTACCGATGACCGCGTATATGACGGCGCCGGCTACCGCTAGAATGATGATGGTTGTCATGATTTATGCAGATTAATGACCTGCTATGCGTATAGTGTAGCATCGCCAGCACAACCGTTGGCTGGCTATCTGGGACGCTGTTGGAACTGCTATAGTTCGCTCTTGATTGACGCAATGAAGGGAGATTCTAGGAGTTGTTGCCAAGGAAGAAACAGCGGCGAAGGCAGAGTATCGAAATCAAACCAGGCCTGTTCTACGAACTTATCGGGCTCTTTGAGCGTCACTTCACCAGAATCATATTCCGAAAGCATCCAGACAGTCACGTAATGTTTCCCTTCTTCTTTAAAGAAGTCATTCGTTACGGCACCGAAGCGAATATTTTTAATATGCATTCCTGTTTCTTCTAGCACTTCTCG
>JAGXBE010000005.1 GCA_018971265.1 Patescibacteria group bacterium | reverse complement strand
TCGTTGAATGCCAAGATAGAGTCTGGATCGAGGTAGGATCGATATTCGTGATGTATGTACCACCGCTACCACCACTGTTCCATTGTATCTGTGCCGTTGTTGATGAGGGATTCGTTTGTGTGGGGCTGGCCGCAGCAGTACCGCCGACAACTTCTATAGTCGATCCTGCGTATCCTCCGGTTGCCGCGTTCATGAAGTAGGATTTAACTTGTATACCTACCGCCCCATATATGGAGGGGTCATATTTTATATTTCCAATCCAACCGTTTAGGGTAGGTGTCCAGTCAGAGTTCCCAGAAAAACTGTAGAAATTTGCTAAGTCTGAACATTTCCCCGCATCAACGGCGCTCGGGACGTTTGGCTGTGCGAGTACCTCGGAACAGACTTTGGTGTTTGTCGTCGGATTCGATATACCATTAACAGCTATTTGGACAGGTAGTTTTGTAGTCATACTCATCTGAGAATACGACGGGACCATGGTTACCGGTTGTGCAGTATTTCCTGCAAGTTCGCAGTTGAGTTGCCGCCAACTGGTAGCGCTGTCGTCAATTGCGCACGTTGATCCTACGTTTAATACGGAGCAGCTTGATCCGACGGATGCGCCCACGGAGCTGCAGGTCGGAAGTGCCCACACGCTTGTTTTATCCCGTGCGGTATTGTTCGTGGCACTAAGAGTCCATATGTACGTTCCACCGTACAGCTTCAGAAGACCGGTCGTTATATTCGACGGATTAGATTTCCTGCGCAAGGCATAAAATACGTTATTTATGCTAGAGAGATTTGGATAATTAACGTTATCATAAACAAAAGTCACCGTGTTCGAGCGGTTGTTTAGATACACGAATGGGAACGGATCCGTTCTGTTCAAGTACCCGTTGTTAAGGTACGTCTGATAGTCGACGAAATTCGCGCAGGATGTCGCGTTTTGTACTGCACAAATCTGGAGATCGGCATCGGTAATATCGTTCTCGTTGTCGAAGTTATTTAAGGTAAGTGAGACTCTTGCCATGCCCTGCCTTGGCAGATTTACGGTTGAGGGGAAGATGGAAAGAGGCTGTAACGTCTTCATGACATACGTCCCTTGTGACCCCCCAGCCGTCAAAGCGATGCGCCCCGTCGAGTCGTATCCTTGCTTATTGTGGAACCAGGCGAAGTGGTAAATGCTGCTGGTATTTCCCGCCATTTGAAACGACCAATTCCCGCTGGCATCGGTTTGGGTGTCAACCTGCAGGTTAACCGGCCCACCCACATAGAGCGACACGGTGACACCGCTTAAAGGGTTTCCGTTTTCGTCAACTACCTTACCGGAATAACTCGTTCCTGCTGTCGTTCTAGTATCCTGGCAGCTATACATGGTCTTTCCGTCCGTCGAGACGCAAGAACTCCCGAGCGTAGCGCATGAGCCTCCGACAGTCGGGGCTGATGCACAGGTTGGTGGCGTAGGACCGAAATTAGCCGCGGGTTGTTGCGCCCACTCATATTGGATTGGGGCGGTATTCGCACATGTTATCGCGTTGTAACCAACGGTCCTCTGTGAGGTGGAGAGATATGCGCAGTCCGTGCAGCTCTGAGAAGCGCCTGACACCTGACAGGCATTGCCGACCACCTGCGTCGGCACTCCTTGTCCACTTTGGCAAGGCGTATGGGCATCAACCCACGCATTTAGGACAGCATCACAGCTGCCGGTTGCGGGCGTGTTAGGTGCGGATGGTGCTCCGAATATAAAAGAAACCGAGCTGTTTGCGGTCTGCCCTGTCGCACTCTTCACGGTGTATGTAATCGTATATGTGCAACCGATTTTCCCGGCTGTTGAGTGTGTTTCCGTGTCTCCTGCGGGATTTTTTCCGTTAAACCAAGTCCAGTGTTGGTTTTGCAGTCCAGCATCTGAACAAGTCCCCGTAGCTGACCATGTCGCGTCATACGCTGAACCGTTCGTAGACTGCCAGGTGGTTGTAACGGAATCTCCCGGATTTAGCATTACGCTCTTCTGACCACCGTTCACCGTAATGGAAGCAGTTGGGGCCGCAGAAGATAAGCTCCCCGTACTGGACGGGGACTCGGCGCTACTGCCTGGTGTATTACTGCCAGTGAGAGAGTCCAATGTTCTTGTAATGGTTGCCTGATCAACGTTGAAAGAATCGAGGAGGCTTACGATTTGGCTTATCTGTTCTGAGGTGAGACCTGCGGCTTGGGTGAAGGAGAGCGGGAGCAGCGCTCCAAGGATGAGGGTTAAACCGAAGAGATATTTTTTCATCGGATAATTTGAGGTTATAATAGCTAGTCCGTATTAATTAATTGTACTGCAGCGCGCTCCTCCCGTATACGGAAGACGGTGTTGCGTGGGGATAAGTATCGCGAGTGACGATACAATCAATATAGATACAGGATAATGCGGTGCAATCACTTAGGCATTAACTACCCTAACTAGCGGGTTGAAACAAAAAAACCACCTCTCGGGTGGTTTTGTCACTTCTTCGCCTCTTTAAAAATGACTCGGGTGCGGAGGGTCGGGTCGAACTTCGTAACTTCGATTTTACGTTCGACTTTCTTCTTATTCTTGCGCGTCCAGATGACGTGCGCCGACTTCGTTGATTTAAGCCGGATGAGGCGGTCTTGAGACATGCGAAAAATGTAGCAGAACGAATCAATTTTCGCAATGGAGTGAGCTGTTCGATTCGGGAGCGTCTCGGGCTGCGAACGGAAATTAAGCAACCGCCGCTTCTTTCGCGCGCGCCGTCCGCGGCGCGCGTTTTTTCACTTCAAAGTGTGGTTCGCCATTTTTGATGGAGACAGTAACCATGCCGCCCTCCATCAAACCCTGGGTAACCATCAGTGAGGCGAGCGGGGTGAGTATCTTGTCTTGGATCGTGCGCCGCAAAGGACGCGCGCCATATTGCGGGTTATACCCTTTCTCGGCAAGCCACTCGCGCACCTCGCCTTCAAGAGCGAGCACGATGTGTTTCTGCGCAAGGCGCTTCACCACTTCCTCGACCTGCGTATCGACAATCTTGGTAAGCGCCTCCTTCGCAAGAACGTCGAATATGATGATGTCGTCCAAGCGATTGAGGAATTCGGGGCGGAAATGTTCCTTGAGCGCCTCCATAACCTTCTCTTTCGTTTCTTCGTAGCGGGTTATCTCGGTAGCGTCCGCCTTGCCGAAACCGATGTGCGCGAGCCGATCGATGAATTCGCCCCCGATGTTGCTTGTCAGAACTATGATCGTGTTCTTGAAATTGACCTTCCGTCCTTTGCCATCGGTGAGATGCCCTGAATCAAGCACCTGGAGCAGAATGTTGAATACCTCCGGATGCGCTTTTTCTATTTCGTCGAAAAGCACGACTGCGTATGGACGATGCCGGATACGCTCGGTTAACGTGCCGGACTCCTCATAGCCGACATAGCCCGGGGGCGCTCCGATGAGTTTGGCCACTGAGTGCTTTTCCATGAATTCGCTCATATCGACGCGCACAAGCGCGTCGGAATCGTTGAACATGAACTCCGCGATTTTCTTGGAGAGTTCGGTCTTCCCGACACCGGTAGGGCCAAGGAAGAGGAAAGAGCCGATGGGGCGATTCGGGTCGCTGATACCGACGCGGGAACGCTTCACGGCGTCCGTGACTTTTTTAACTGCGTCATCCTGGCCGATAATGCTGCGCTTGAGTGCATCTTCCATGCGGGAAAGCTTCGCCTGCTCTTCTTCGAGCATCTTCGCGACCGGAATTCCCGTCCAGCGGCTCACGACAGCCGCGATATCCTGTTCGGTAACTTCCTCGTTCAGCACGCGGCGAGACTTCTGCAGGGTCTTGAGACGCTTTAACTTCGTTTCAAGATCTTTCTGGATGTGCGGAATCTTCCCGTAGCGGATCTCCGCGACCGTGCCGAGATCGGCGGCAACCTCGGCGTTGTCTGCCTGCACCTTGAGCGCTTCGAGATCGGTTTTTGCGGTGCGAATGTCGGTAAGCACTTCTTTTTCGTTTTTCCACTTCAGTTCAAGTTCGCTGGTTTTCTCTTTGAGATCGGCAATTTCTTTGTCGATAATCTTGATGCGTTCCTTGATCTCTTTCGCGTGTTCGCCTTCCAAATCTTTTTGGAGCGCCTGACGCTCTATTTCAAGCCGGCGGATTTTACGGTCGGTCTCTTCCAGAAGCGGCGGCTTGTTCTCGAGCGCGATGCGCAGCCCCGAGGCCGCCTCGTCGATAAGATCTATTGCCTTGTCCGGGAGGAAGCGGTCGCTGATGTAGCGCGAGGACAGCTCCACGGCAGCGACGATGGCGCCGTCGGTGATGCGTACGCCATGAAAGAGCTCGTATTTGTCGCGCAGCCCGCGCAAGATGGCGATGCCGTCCTCGACGGTTGGCTCTTGAACGAAAACCGACTGGAAGCGCCGCGTGAGCGCCGCATCCTTTTCAATGTATTTCTGATATTCCTTGAGCGTCGTTGCGCCGATGACGCGGATCTCTCCTCGCGAGAGAGCGGGCTTGAGCATATTTGAAGCGTCGAGAGAGCCCTCGGCACCGCCGGCGCCAACGAGCGTATGGAGTTCATCCACGAAAAGGATGACCTTTCCTTCCGCACGTTCCACTTCTTTCATGACATTCTTCATTCGCTCCTCGAACTCGCCGCGGTACTTCGTGCCTGCGATCATAAGTCCGAGATCGAGCGAGAGAAGCTCTTTGCCCTTCAGCGACTCGGGAACATCTTGCGCTGCCATGCGTGCAGCGAGCCCTTCCGCAATCGCGGTCTTTCCCACGCCGGCTTCGCCGATAAGCACCGGGTTGTTCTTGGTGCGACGCGCGAGGATTTGAATAACTCTGTTAATCTCGATATCGCGGCCGATGACCGGATCGAGTTTGTTTTCCGCAGCGAGCTTGGTGAGATTGCGCGCGTACTTGGCGAGCGCACGGAAACGTTTCGGTTCCGTAGTCTGTCCGTCTTTGCTGCTTTTAAGCTCCTTGAGAAGGGCGAGCGCCGCGTCGCGGTTAATCGAGAAACGCGCGAGAATGTCGGCCGCTGGACCCGGGTGTTCGATAACCGCGAGGAAAAGATGTTCGGTGCCGACGAAGGTATCGTTCAGGCGCGCGGCTATTTTCCCCGAACTTTCGAGCGCCTGTGCAAGATCGGGAGTGAGATAAATCTGATACGAGGGAGAGAGCACCGACGCACTCTCGGGAGCCTCCAGATGTTCGAGTACCGAGTCCGCCAGCATGATGGTGTCAACTTCCATCCGGTCGAGCATCGAAAAGACAAGCGATTCCTCCTGGAGCACGAGCGCTGCGAGAAGGTGGAGAGGCGAAACATGGTTCTGACCGCGTTCTATGGCGAGTTCGTGCGCGCGCCGTACGGCTTCTTTTGCTTTGGTGGTGAAATTGTTGAAAGGAGGCATGCGTAAGTAAGAAAGAGTTACCGTGTAGCGGACGTCGAGGTCGCCTCGGTCGAGGTTGAGGAGAGAAGGGCGCTTATGGTATCCGCTGAGATAAGCAGCCCGTGTGTTACTCCCGCTGCGATACCAATGAGATTGCCCGAGAGGTCGACTGCGGCGCTTCCCGTACCGATATCCGGCAATGTCGTGTATACGCCCTTATCGGTAACCCGTGCGACAATGCCGGTAGCGGCAGAACCGTCAACGCTTATGGCGAGCGCGGTCTCACCGAGCTTCAAGTCCGCCGCAGCGACCAACAGCGGCGCATGCGTCTTCGGGAGTTTCGCGGTATCAGCAAAACCGTAAATCACGATGCCATCGCCCTCGTGCGAAAGCGAGGCCGGAACATAGGATGAATCTGGAAATTCAATGAGTACCTCCTTCGGAAGCGCGTCCTGCGCGGCTGTCGCTATCGCGCGGGCGCTTTGGAGGTAAGTACCGATGGCAAGGGCGGGCGTCGAGGTGCCGTTCTCTGCAGAATAAATAGCGACGGTACGCGCCGCGTCTGCTCCGAGAGCAGCCGTAACAAGATCCTGGTTTGATGGCGCGGGCGCGGAAATGACTGCGGCGGGAGCCGCTTGCGTAACCGTTTCGATAGTGTGTTCGACAACGCGGTTTACCGTCTGGGTAACGAAAGCGGGTGCATGGTCAAGCAAGGACACGGTCAAGATACCGGTTGCGACCGAGGTGACGAAATTCACGAGAATCGTGAGGAGTATGAGTTGCGATTTTGAGAGTTCTTCGATATTCATCCCGTTAGAAATTATGGCTAGTAACTGACCCCGTTATAACACGGTCTCGACCTCTGTTTCCGTGATTTCTAACGGGATTCATATCGATTACATAATGCTACCGGGCGGTCTTGCTGTCAACGAACGCGACCGAATCTCTGAGGGCATGGGCAAGACGCGTAAGATCGTGCGAGTGAGTGCCGGGACCCCAGGAAATACGCAGTGTCGTGCGTGCGCGTTCTTTGTCGGCGGTTAGAGCGAGGACCGCACGCGACCCTTCTTCAGAATCGGTCTCACATGCGCTCTTTGAAGAGATGGCGAATCCTGCCTCGTCAAGGAGCGCAACCAGATAATCCGTATCGCGCCCCGGTAGGGAGAGGTTCAGGATGTGCGGTGCTTGCGTCTGCCCCTCCTGTATGAATACGTTCGGGATGGTGCTGGTGATAGCCTGTATAAGACGTTTCCGTTCTGTTTCGGCAAAGGCACGAAACGGTTCGCGGCCGAGGACCGCAGCCGAGAGGGCCGCCGCGAAACTCCGTGCAAGCTCGGGTGCCTCGGTACCAGAACGCAACCCCCGCTCCTGTCCCCCGCCCCCGTAGAGCGGGACGAGAGGGATGGTACGGTGCGCGACGAGGACACCGATACCGCGAACTGCGCCGACTTTTGAAGCGTCAAATGTAATGACGTCCGCTCCGAAGTGTGCACGCGAAATCTTTTCGGTTAAAGGGGCCTGACTCGCGTCAACATGGAGAAGAATATGCGCCGGAACACCGAGAAAAGAATGTTGGGTTGAGCCGGTGGCCGGGGTGCTCTCCCTTTCCAGTTCCGATATTTCAGCGCGAGCTTTCTTCAAGACCTCTGCTACCTCACGTGTATTCCACACGACGCCCGTCTCGCCGCACACCGCGTCCATGGAGACGAGCACTGTTTCGCTTCGCAGCATCTTTCCGAGCATTTCAGTATCGATGCGTCCGTTCCGTATCGGCAACGGCTCACTATCGACCCCCTCATCGGCGAGGAGATGCATATTTTCGACGATCGACGCGTGCGCGCTCGGCAGATATAAAGCGTGCATGTTGTTTCTCTCGGGCGCATCGCGTCCTGCACGCAGGCGCAGCGCGCGCACGTGTCCGAGAATAGCGAGCGCGTTACTTTCCGTCGCGCCGCTCGTGAAGATGACGTCGTCGCTCTTAACATCGACAAGACGTGCGATGCCAAGACGCGCATTCTCCAGCACTTCCTTCGCGCGTCTTCCCTCCTCGTGCGGCGACGATGGATTCCCCGCCGCGCCCGCAGCATAATCGAAATACATTCTCTTTTTTACGAACATATACAATAATAATTCTACACGATTGCGGGTCCGCCATTTTTGTGATGAAATGGAGCCATTATGGCGCGGGAAGCACGGCCGCCCGTCATTGCGGTGATGGGCCACATAGATCATGGAAAGTCATCGCTTCTGGATTACATCCGCAAGGCGAATATAGTGGCGGGCGAGGCGGGCGGCATCACGCAGCACGTCGCCGCCTACGTTGCCGAGCATGACGGACGGTTCGTCACCTTCCTCGACACGCCCGGGCATGAAGCTTTCAAAGCGCTGCGAAAGCGCGGTGCGGCGGCTGCAGACATCGCCATTCTCGTCGTCGCGGCAGACGAAGGCGTGATGCCGCAAACGCTTGACGCGCTTGCGGCGATACGGGAGGCCGGCGTCCCCTACATCGTTGCGATAACCAAAATCGACAAAAACAATGCGGATATCGACCGTGCGAAAAACTCGCTCATTGAGCATGGAATATTTATCGAGGGCATGGGTGGCGATGTGGCGTACACGCTCGTTTCTTCCAAGACCGGCGAGGGGATACCCGAACTCCTCGATCTGGTTCTTCTCTCCGCGGATCTTGCGGAAATTACCGCCGACCCTGAAGCGAGTGCCACCGGTTTCGTGCTCGAGTCGACTCAGGACCCCCGACGCGGCGCTTCGGCAACGCTCATTGTGAAAGAGGGCACGCTCACGCTCGCCGGCTTTGTTGTTGCAGGCGACGCGTATGCCCCCATTCGTTTTATCGAGGATTTCCGCGGCAAGCGCGTCGAGCGCGCAAGACCCTCGGAACCGGTGCGGATTTCAGGGTTTAACAAACTGCCGGCGGCCGGATCGCTTTTCAGTATTGTAAAAAATAAAAAAGAAGCGGAGGCGCTGGCTGCTACGAATGCAAAAACGCTGGCCGGCGCGCCCGAGCGCGCTGCCGCAGTCGAAGGCACGGTGGAACTCCCTCTCGTCATTAAGGCGGATGTCGCCGGGTCGGTCGACGCGATCGCTCACGAACTTAAAAAGATTATCCATGAACGCGCCGCACTCCGCATCGTTTCTTCGGGCGTCGGCAGCGTCTCGGAAACTGATGTAAAAACCGCGCATGCCGCCGACGGAATCATTATTGCGTTCAATGTCTCGACCGATGCCATCGCGAGCGAACTTGCGGAGCGCGATGCTGTCAGCATTCTCTCTTTCTCGATCATTTATGAACTTTCAGACACGCTTGCGAAACTATTGGCGGAGCGCGTACCCGCTCGCGCAATTGAAAAAGAGCTCGGACGGGCAACCGTGTTGCGAACCTTCTCTTCCGGCGCGAAGAAACAGGTTCTCGGCGTTCGCCACGTATCCGGCACGTTCGTTGTCGGAAATATGCTGAAAATACTCCGGCAGGACACGGAAATAGCGCGCGGCCGAATCGCGAATCTTCAGCAGGCGCGGGCCGATGTGAAAGAAATAAAAACTGAAGGCGATTTCGGCGTCGAAATAGAAGCGCGGGTCGATGCCGCACCGGGCGATGAACTCGTCACGTTCGTCGTCATCGAGGCATGATTCCCGCTGAAAACAGGGGTGCGAGAAACCAACAGGCCGATCGCGGCGCTGAAGTCGTGGTTCGTGAAGCCGCCCAATTCATCGCGCGCGAAGCCGGTAGCGAATCCCTCATCACCGTCATCCGCGCGCAAAGCGTCGCGCACGGTAAGCGTATCTTGGTTTTCGTAAGCATTTTTCCCGAAGAAAAAATACATGCCGCCCTCGCTTTCCTCGAACGAAAACGTGAAGCATTTTCGGATTATTTGAAATCCCATGCGCGCCTGCGTCCTCTCCCTCGCGTTGACTTCCTTCTTGATAACCGCGAGCAGGGCGATACGACCGGAGGCGAACTATCGAGAGGCCAGAGCGGGAATCGAACCCGCGCATAACGGTTTTGCAGACCGTCGTGTTACCATTTCACCACCTGGCCACACTACGAGAATAGCAGAGACGGTGGTATCTTCAAAAGGCGCCGAGGTGGCGGAATGGTAGACGCACAGGACTTAAAATCCTGAGAGGGCCTAAAAACCCTCATGTGGGTTCGAGTCCCACCCTCGGCACTGAAAAATGCTGAAGAAAAAGAGACATCTGCGCATAGGGATTTTTGATTCCGGATTCGGAGGATTGCATGTCCTGCGTTCCATAGTGAACACCCTTCCGCACTACGAGTACGTATACCTGGGCGATACTGCCCGTGCTCCTTACGGGGACCGGTCACAGGAGACGATATACGCATACACAAAACAGGCGGTGAATTTCCTTTTCCGGAATAAGTGCGGAATCGTCATTATCGCCTGTAACACCGCCTCAAGCGAAGCGCTTCGCAAAATACAGGACCGGTATTCCCTGATGCGCGGCTCAAAAAAAGTTCTTGGCGTCCTTATTCCCGCAGCTGAGGAGGCGGTGCAAAGGACGAGGAGTCGGAAGGTGGGGGTAATCGCGACGCGGAGCACCGTCGCGTCAAACAAATTCGCCCGAGAACTCACAAAGCTCGATCCGAGCATACAAGTATTTCAAAAAGCATGCCCGCTTCTCGTACCGCTCGTCGAGGCGGGAGAGCAGGATTCTCGAGAAACAGAGACGATTCTCAAAAAATATCTTGATCCTTTACTTCGTAAGAAAATCGATACTCTTATTCTCGGCTGCACGCATTACGGGATTTTGGAAAAGAAAATCCGCACAATCATCGGGCCGCATATTGCCATTATATCCGAAGCGAGAGTCGTGCCAAAGAAACTCGCGAAATATTTCGCACGACATGGCGAAATCGAAGAAACGCTTGGCAAGCGCTCTGGCGTACTCTTTTATTCAACCGACCGCACCGACAATTTCAAAACTCTCGGCAGCAAGCTCTTCGGGAGGAAGATACGGGTCGAAAGGGCGGTTCTTCGGTAGTGGTGCGCCTACCTGGGCTCGAACCAGGGACCGTCTCCTTAAGAGGGAGCTGCTCTACCAACTGAGCTATAGGCGCAAAGTGAGCACGTAAAGAAAAATATAACAGAACATAGTATGCTTTGAAAGCGCTGGGGTGGCGAAATTGGTAGACGCACGAGCCTTAGGAGCTCGCGGGGCAACCCATGGAGGTTCGAGTCCTCTCTCCAGCACCTTGACTTTTCCTAAGTTTCGTGTATTATGAGCTGCAGAAAGCAGCTCTTTCCGCTGCTCAATACCGAGGAGAACGTCATGTTCTATCTGTTAATTGTAGTCGTCGTGGCGGCAGCACTTGTTGCGGCGAGCACTCTCGTGCTCTTTCCGTGGCTCGCACAAGAGGGTATTCTCTTCACCAAAGTAAATGAGGGAACGGTGAAAGGCATTGTCCGCGGGGACTCGTTCGATCGCTTCGTAATGAGCTTTGCTGAATACCACCTCAATGACCCGTCAAAGTCGTGGTATGAGACGAAGAATCATGCGGACTGGGAGGTCGTGTACCACGGGCGGGACAATGATGACCGGTACGATGATCGCCCGCGGCTGTTAAAACATCTTGGCCTGTATTGGGTCGGGTGGCCGTGGGCGAACAGTGTGTACGTCTATGAGTTCGAGTGGAACGAGACGTATACGGATAAAGCGACGGGCAAAGAGAAAGTTCTCTCCCGTGCCGAATCCACGGACTTCATCTACGTGTCCGACTTCACGTATGCGATCGTAACCGACAGTGCGGAAACGAAAGATCGCCTCCCGACCGACGAGCTCACGCTCGTAACGGTCGCGATACGCAACCCGTACCGCGCGCTCTTCAGCGGTGAGGATTGGATGCGGCGTATCACCGCCGCAATCAATCGCCACGTACGCACCTTCGTGGGAGAAAAAGATTTCCAAGATCTCATCTCCACGAAAAATCAAAAGGAGTTCTCCGAACCTGTCATCAAGTTGAACGGGGAGCTCCCGGATGATGTGCCGGGGAAACTTCCCCGTGGACTGCAGGGTAGGTATGGCGTAGAAATACGCACCGCCGATCTGCAAACCATCGAGCTCTCTGGCGACACGAAAAAACAGGACCAGGAAGCCACTACGGCGGAGTATGTTGCAAGACAAGCGGCGAAGGCGACGATTCTCAAGGGCCAAGCAGAAGCCAAGGTCATCGAGATGAAGGGTGCCAAAGAAGCGAAAGCCCTTGCTACTCGACTCAAGGTGATCAAGCAACACGGTAACGAAGGAATAGTACTCGCCGGGTACGATGCGATACAAGAGTCCTCAAAGAATCCTGGTAGCACGATTATCTGGGCGAATAACCCACTGAGCGCGCTTGCCGGACTGCTGAAACCTGAAAAGCCCGATGTGAAAGGAGAGTGAAATTATGGGCAAGATTCTATGGATTATCGGTACAGCGCTTCTTCTTTTATTCTTGTTTGCGACGGGCATTGTTGCCGTTCGTATGGCAAAGCCGCATTCGAGGAAGATGTACGGGAAGCAGAAGCGGCTGAACAAGAAAACAGAAATGCCCGGGGCTGTCATCGAGGATCAGACGGGTGCACGTTGGGGTGAAAAGAGTTTCGAGTGGTTAAAAACGAAATTGGGCTCGAACCTACTGACCATCCTGCTTCTGGCCGGCATTGCTGCGATCATCTACTGGGGGCTCTATGCGCCAGTGGTAGGAAGCCCGAGCATGAGCGCGGTGGGGAGTTGGGGCCGAGATCATTGGCTCCCGATTCTTATTCTCTACGCTGTCTTTGCCGCACTTGTTGCGATGTATGCAAAGAAAGAATGGGCCGGGACGCTCCAGAGGGTACTCGCTGGGATTGTGTTCATGTTCTTTGTTGGTGCATCAATAATCGGATCTTTCGTTGGTTCGGGTAACTCTCCCGGCAACACGCGCTCGAATATTCCTCTTGCGAGCGCTCCGCAGTCGTCTTGGCCGAAACTGGTCATGGCCGCCGCAGGAGAGTCAGCCCGTATCGCGGTTCCGCTCAAGATGCATGTGGTGATGGTCGGAAGCAATTTCCTACTTCATAATGTGTATCGAGACGGGCACGAATGCGCGTTCGGAGAATCGTGTGCCGATGGTTCTCTCGCATCGGTATACGCAACAAACAAGGCAGATGAAACAAATGTTATCTCCTACGCGTTTGCTTCCAACTGAAGTTCAGTAGGCACAAGACCGCACGGTTCATCCGCGCGGTCTTTTTCTTTTGCCCTTTAATTTTTACTGTGAAATTTTCTGGAGGGGCGTCAGGCCGAAGGTGTTAAGCGCGAGATTTATAATCCCATACGCGCCAAAGATAATCACGAGACCGACAAGGCCCCAGAAGATAGCGCGACGCCCTTCCTCGCGTTTACTTCCCTCTCCTGCTTGACGGATAAACTCAAACACGCCCCAGAGAAAGACCACGAACGCGCCCGCAGCCAGAAGCAGGATAATCGGATTGATTATCTGCGTGACTACCTTTGCGAGAAATGCGTTCAGTACGGACATTAACCTAACCGCCGATGTTTACCCCCGCCTTCGGCGTGCCGCCAGTCGGCCCAGAGTTGTTTAAACTGACGGTGCCGGTGAGGATATTTACAAGACCCCAGATCGAAACCATGACGAAAAATCCGACAAGGCCCCAAAGCATGAGGTTCTTTCCTTTTTCCTTCACGTCATCGGAGTTGGCTCCCAAGATAAAGGTCGTAAACGCTCCCCAGAGGAAGACGATGAACGCAACGGCAAAAAGCACCGGAACGATGATGTTGTTTATCAAGTTGATGATAAACGAACCTACGTCCGATATGTTGTTGATTGCTGCGAAAGAGACGAGCGGCAAAGCGAATGCAGAGAACGTTAACGTGGTAAGGGCGAGAGCTTTTTTCATAATATAGGTAATCGGATAACGGAGTAATTGTAGCGCCTCCGAAGCAGAGGTCAACGGTGGTCCGGGACCGCGTGTGGATAGCTTAAAGTGTCGGGTAAGCGGGCGCTGAGCCGCCTGGCGAAAGGTTGAATGTGCTCATGACGAGACCGACGAGGCCCCAGACGGAGAAAATGACTACAAAACCGATGAGGCCCCAGAGGACAACTTGCTTGCCCGCCCTACGTTCGGTCTCGTTATCAGCACCGAGGATAAAGTACTTGTAGACGCCCCAGAGGAAGGTGATGAAAGCGACGGCGAGCAACACGGGCGCGAGAAGACCATTGATGATGTAAAGAATACTGTTTTTATAACTATCCAGATACGACGTGTTTATACCACCCATAATTTATTTTAGTATGCCGGGTATGAGGTCGGCGTTGACGGTGCGCCGTAGCCCGCAAGCCCGAAAGTGTTGGAAACGACATTGACGAGCCCCCAGAGCGAAATCATGACAACGAAACCGATGAGGCCCCAGAGGACAAGTTTGTGGCCGTCTTTTATCTTTTCCGGATCGCCTCCGGAAAATATATAGGCCTTTGCGATGCCATAGAGAAATACAATGAAGGCGATGGCGAAGAGGAGCGGCACCAGAACCGAGTTGATGAGATATAGGATGGTCTCCGCGACGGTGCAGATGCCGGCGACACAGCTCGTGAAAGTAATCATGGTCTTGTAAGTATACAGGGGCTATACGCCGGGTGCGATGCCGAGCGTGGATAACAGCATGTTGATTATCCCCCACACCGAGAAAAGCACCACCATTCCCAAGACGCCCCAAAGGATAAACTGTCTGCCCTCTTCACGACTACCGTCTTCCCCGCCGTGGAGGAAGAAATGGTTCAAGACGCCCCAGATAAATATGAGAAAAGCGAGTGCGAAGATGACCGGTATCACGATGGTGTTCAAAACACCGATGACGCCGGTGGTGCCATTGCCGACGAATTGGGCGAAGGTCATGCTAGCTTCCGATCGAAAGCGCTTGCACGGTCGCCTGTATCCCAAGCGAAATCGCTTTGGCACCGAGAAGGATTAGTGCGCCGACGACCGTCCAGAGGAGCGCTTGGCGTGCAGTGGAGATCTTCCCCGGCTCGCCCCGCGCCGTGACAAAAAGGAAGCCGACGTAGACCAGCATGAGGATGACGGCGATGGAGCCGATGCGTATGACAAAATCGAGAATGTTGTTCAGAAATGCGACTAAACAATTTCCGTTGCCGCTGCTGCAGTCAACTCCGCTAAGTGGATTTATGAGGGAGATACTGGGACCTGAACCACCAGTGTTGGTAACACTTGTTTGTACTTGCGACGGGTTTGGTTGGCAGGTTCCTCCGCCTGTATTTCCCGCATCTCCTTGGCAATAACCTGATGCGCAGTCGGTAGAGGCAAAACAGCTCTGGCCGTTGGCGGCTTGTGCGAAAGCAACCCCAGCGAACGCACCGAGAGACGTTGTGGAGACGAGAAGCGCGGCAAGAACGATTGTATGTTTCCTCATTGTTGCAAGAGAGCCGTCAAAGACTGCTCGGCAAAGCTAAGCGCGGTATCCAAATTAGAGCGGCCGCTTATCACATTTCCAATCATACTCGAGAAAATTCTGTCCGTGTCCGCAGGCGCTGGGGACAACCATCCTTCGGTATAGAGCGCTTCGGCATATGCAACCGCAGCAACGGGATCATCTGCAGGGGCGCTCGCAAGAGCGCTTCGCACCGCCGGCGCAAGCCCGGTCGCAAGTGCAGCGGTACTCTGCTCGGTAGAGCCGGTGAGCAATGAGGCGACGGTGTACGCGCCGGTAGGATTTTTTGCGCCAAGCGGTATCATGAACGCATAGACGAGGCCATACGCGCTCTTGAGCGCGGCGGTTGCGGGCTGCGGCAGGGGAGAAACATTGAAGTTGAGATTCGGATTTGCCGCCACAAAATACCGCGCCTCAGAAACGTATCCGAGATACAGACCGAGATTGCCCGCAAGAAACGACCGCTGCGAATCCGGCAACGAAGCATTCCAGGTGTATGAGATCTTCGAAGGGTCGGCAAATTGGGTATAGAAACCGAGAGCCGCCTGTCCGGCTCGCACGCCTCCATTGCCGGTCTCGCCGAGGTTTGCGGCAAGGGTGTCACCGGAAGAGTATGAAGAAAGCGGCGCTCCTGCCTGAAGGAAAAGTGCCGAGAGTATCCCCCGTGCATCATGAACGTTGTCATAGGTTCCGAGCGCAATAAGGCCGCGCGTTATCTGCTGCGCCGGCGTAAACAGGGCGACTTTCGATACGAGACCGATGATCTCCTCCCATGTCGTAGGTGGAACCGCAATACCGTCGGAAGAAAGAATATCTTGATTCGAGAAAAGCACGAGAGGATCGATGAGAAACGGTATTCCGTAGTAGCCGTTGGCACCCGGCACAGCGAAGAGGTTTGCCTCTGCGGTGAAAGTATCCTCGAACGTGCGCGCGGAAAGCGTAGAGATCGGTATTGGTTTAATCAGCTTCCTGAGCGTGAGAAGGTTCTCCTGCGAAGAAAGAATGAGATCGGGCGCCGCCCCTGTCGCTATTGCCGTGGCCAGGTCGGTGGACAGTGTCTCTGGATCCTTCTGTACGTACGAGACGCCCTTGAGCGTCGCGTCAACTTTACCGGCGGCAACGAGAGCCGTATTTATGTCATCTTTCGGGAGTGTCCCCCAAATAACGACGGGGCCGACCACGTTCGCGGCGCTTTTATTGCTTCCTGTATACGTCGCAAAAACGAAAAGTCCGATGAGGGCTCCGAGACTAAAAACGCCAATGAGGATTCCTTGGAAGAGAGAGATTCTCATAGGTCGGGAACAGTAAAAACGATGCCGTAATGGTGTGGACCGGCGCGAAACGATTTCATCTTATGCAGGCCGCCGTTGATGAAAAATGCTTCGGCTTCGTGTTCGGGCACGACGCGTTCGGGCGCGGGACCCATGCCGCCGTAGCTGCCAGCCCAGTCGATAAGCATGAGTTTCCCGCCTGGTTTTAGCACCCGCCTCACCTCTTCCAGAAGTCCAAAGCGGTTTTCGACTTGGAAAAACGTGTTGGCGAGAATAACTGCGTCAAGAGACGCGTCGCGCAGGTGCGTGCCGCCCGATTTCTCGATGTTTCCCCAAAGCGTATCGATGGTGCCCTGGTGGTGTTCTTGTGTGTTGAGTTTGAGATGTTTAAGTACGTCTTCCTGTATGTCGATTGCGTAGACCTTTCCGCTCTGCCCGACAATGGCGGCGGCCGCGCGCGCGTAGTGACCTGAACCCGCCCCAAAATCGCCCACTTTCATACCCTCGCGTAACCCGAGTTGCAATACGTTCTCCCGCGGATCGCTAAAATGCGCGCTCATAATTCTCTACAACATAGCACATGCGGCCCGCAGCGGGCCGCACAATCAACATTCGCCGTATTCCGGAGGCAATTTTCTTTTTTCGGATTTAAAGCGCAGCCATGGAGGCGATGGAGTCGCCCTCGCGCATCTTCATGATACGTACGCCCTGGGTCGCGCGGGAAAGGAGCGAGATTGAAGAGACCGAGGTCCGTATTACCTGCCCTTTTTTCGAAATGACGACGATTTCCTCGTCTTCCTGGTTGTCGGTAACTATCTTCGCGCCGATAATTTCGCCTGTTTTTGGCGTCACTTCTGCGGTTTTGATGCCCGAACCGCCGCGACCCTGGACCTTGTATTCCGAAATCTTCGTGCGCTTACCGTACCCCTTGCTCATGATGACGAGCAACGAGGCATCTTTTGCGTGAAGGGCGGAGATAACTTCCGCCGACACAACGCGATCGCCCTTTTTCACGCCCATACCTTTCACCCCGCCGGCGGTGCGACCCATTTCGCGAACGTCCTCCGCGTCGAAGCGGATCGACTGTCCTTTCGCAGTAACAATCGACACTGTATCGCCTGTGCTCGCGTGGTTCGCTGAGACGAGCCGATCGCCCTTTTTCAGATTTATCGCAATGATGCCCGAACGGCGAACATCGGCAAATGCTTTCGCAGCCACCCGCTTCGCTGAACCCGCCTCGGTCACGAATACGACCGATGAGGCATCGAGTGCGGCGCCCTTGGGGACCGGCAGAATGGAGGTTACCTTTTCATCATTCGCGAGTGAAAGAAAATTCATGATGCTCTTGCCCTTGGTTGCGCGCTTTCCTTCCGGAAGCTCGTACATCTTGAGTTGGTACGCCTTGCCGAAGTCGGTGAAAAAGAGGAGGTCGCTATGCGCGCTCGTCACGAGAAAATGCGTAACGACATCTTCCTCCTTGGTCGCGATGTCGACGACGCCTACACCGCCGCGCTTTTGGCTTTTGTATTCGTTTGGATTCGTCCGCTTCACATAACCGCCCTGCGTGAGGAGGAGCATTGATTCCTCGTCCGGTACGAGGTCTTCCACTGAAATGTTTTGTACCCCGCCACGCACGATTTTCGTCCGTCGATCATCCCCGTATTTCTCGCTGAGTTCCTCGAGTTCTCTTTTCACCACCGCGAGAATCTTTTTCGGCGAAGACAGAATGTCCTGCAGCTTCTGTATGATTGCCTGCACTTCGGCGAGCTCGTCTTCTATCTTCTTGCGTTCGAGACCGGCAAGAGTCTGGAGCCGCATTACAAGTATCGCCGCCGTTTGTCGCTCGCTAAAGCCGAATTTCTTACGGAGCGCCGCATCCGCGCTTGGCACGTCCGAAGCCTTCTTGATGATGGCGATGACCTCGTCGATGTGGTCGAGCGCTTTCGAGAGGCCGATCAGAATGTGCTCGCGCTCCTGCGCTTTCCGCAAATCGAATTCGGTGCGGCGCTTCACTACAACGCGTCGATGCTCCACGAAATGTTCGAGCATCGCCGAAAGCGAAAGTATCTCCGGTACGCCGTCAACCAAAGCAAGCATGTTGTAGTGGAAAGTACTCTCGAGCTCGGTGTGTTTATACAATGCATTTAAAACCGCCTGCGGATGCGCCGTACCCTTCAGTTCGACCACGACACGGATATCGCTTGTCGATTCATCGCGCAAGTCGCGGATGCCTTCAAGCTTCTTTTCCTGCACGAGCTCCGCGATACGCGAAATGAGCTCGCTCTTGTTCACACGATACGGAATCGAGGTGATGATGATGCGGGTGTCTTTCTTTCCATCATCGATAATTTCCGCTTCGCCGCGCACAACCACCGGCCCCTTACCCGAGCCGTATGCGTGCTTAATGTCGGCCTGACTGAAAGCGACGCCGCCGAGGGGGAAGTCGGGGCCTTTGACGAACGCAAGGAGATCATCGGTGGTCGCGCCCGGATTATCGATGAGGTGAATGGTTGCGGCAACCACTTCGCGCAGGTTGTGCGGCGGAATCTCGGTTGCCATGCCCACAGCAATGCCAAGCGTGCCGTTCAAGAGCAGGTTCGGCAGCGCGGCGGGAAGCACGTTCGGCTCCTCGCGCGTTGCGTCATAGTTCGGATTCCAGGCGACCGTATCCTTCTCAAGGTCGCCGAGGAGCGCCTCCGCGACGCGCGACATTTTTGCCTCGGTGTAACGCATCGCGGCGGGAGAATCGCCATCAACGGAACCGAAGTTGCCCTGGCCCACAACGAGCGGATAGCGATAGGAGAATTCCTGCGCCATTTTCGCCATCGAGTCATACACGGCGATGTCGCCGTGCGGATGGTATTTGCCGAGTACCTCGCCGACCACGGTGGCGCTCTTGCGGAATTTCGCGCCCGGGACAAGTCCCATGTCTTTCATTGCGTAGAGGATGCGCCGATGCACGGGCTTCAGTCCATCGCGCACATCCGGCAATGCGCGCCCCGTGATGACCGACATCGCGTAGTCGAGATACGAAGTGCGCATCTCCGTAACGATTGGTTGCTCAATGACGTTCGCGGCGACTGGTGTCGCCGCGCTCTCTCCTTTTTCCTCCTTCCCGCGCGCCATGATGATCTGTTATGTGGTTATAGTAATTTAGAAGGGTATGATCGTCTCATCCTGCTGACTTGCACTCGATGTTGAGGAGGCGGCGTCAACGATTCTGATGTGCGCCGGGACGGATGCAGCGGTGGAATCCTGTCCGGCGGACGAAAGAGCGGAGGCGGCACCCGCGAGATTTTGGTTTCCATTTCCGAAATCGGTTGTTCCCGCGAACCCTTGTCCAGTGTTCTCTGCAAACGAGCCGTCCTTGAGGGCGAAGGCCCCCGTGGAAAGCGCGTTCGCCAACCACACCAGAGCGACGAGTGCGGTACCGGTCGTCGCCGCGCCGAAAGCTATCCTCTTACGGACGTGGTGCGGCTTCCCTTTTACGTTTTCGAGATGGTCGAAGATGGTTTTCATAATGATTTAAGGTGTGAGTATCAGTATACTCCCCTCGCGGCCCGCGAGGTCCTTTTTCTTCAGGGTAAGTTTGTCGAGTTTTTCGCCGCCGTTGCCGGCCTCCCTCAAATACGACTCGAGTGCTCGGGGTTCTCCTATGCCGCTCCAGTGCATCGGTATTATAATTTTCGGCTCCAATGATACGGCTAGTTCGTGCGCGGCGGCGGCTGAAAGAACTCCCGACCCTCCGATTGGCAGAAAAAGGATGTCTATTTCATCGAAATTTTCTCGGGCCTCTTTCGAGAGCTCTTCGTCGGCGAGCGCACCGAGATGGACGAGTGTCATATCTTCTATGTGGACGGCATACATCGTGTTAAGAGCTTCCTGCTTCCCTTTCGCAAGACCATACGCGCTGTGAGAGAGAAACCCTTGAATGACGATTCCCTGCCGCTCGTACTCGCCGGGACCGGTAACAGCAAATGGAATCTTCTCGCCGTACGTTACCTCAGAAATGCCGTTCATGTCCGGATGATCGCGGGAGACAAATGCGATGTCGGCGCCGAAACGGGAGGGCGGCGGCGTTCCGCCTTTCGCTACGGGGTCGAACGCCAGAGTAAGTTCGCCGAACGTCACTTTGAAGCATTGTCCTCCGTGATGCGTGATAACCATGCTTCTATTCTAGCATTTTTCCGCCCCTCGTGCTATGGTTCAGCGTATCAGCGTGCAGAGAAGTACGGAAGCGCTAACCCTGAGTTCCATTTTCCCTTCGGAAGTCCCGATGCGGAAGGAACCAGCACCTTTCCGGAAAATCTGCACTGCGTAATAACAATGTCCGAGGAAGAAAAAGCGGGTCCGGCGGCGACCATTCACGTTGAGGACGGACATCCGATGGCGGCCTGGATTGACGCCATTCCGATGCCTCCGGCTTTGGGCGATCTCGTTGAGGGGAAGATTATAGCGATCAGCCGCGGCCGCGTGTATGTCGAACTGCCGCCGTTTGGCACCGGCATTATTTATGGGCGCGAATACCTAAACGCTGCGGATGTGCTGCGCAAAGCAAATCAGGGCGACACCATCAGCGCAAAAGTCATCGATCCTGCCGGTCGCGAGGGGTATATCGAGCTTTCCCTTAAAGAAGCTCGACAGGCGGCCATTTGGGGGGAGGCCGAACAAGCCATTCTTGCGCAAACGCCATACTCACTTACGGTTGAGGAGGCGAACAAGGGCGGTCTTATTCTTTCCTGGCAGGGCATCCAGGGATTTCTCCCCGCTTCGCAGCTTTCCAAGGAGCACTACCCTCGCGTGCCGGAGGGCGACAAGGAAAAGATTCTCGGCGAACTCATGCAGCTCATCGGCCACCCGCTTTCGGTGCGCATCATCACCGCTGATGCGAAAGAGGGCAAGCTCATATTCTCGGAACGTACCGAGAACGAGGCCGAAGAAAAGGCATCGCTTATCGATAAATATCAGGTGGGCGACACGGCGCTCGGCGAAGTAACGGGTATCGTCGACTTCGGCGTCTTCGTGAAGCTCGAGCCGGGACTCGAGGGGCTCGTGCACATCAGCGAGCTCGATTGGGGCCTCGTTGAGGATCCGCATTCGCTCTTCAATGTCGGCGATGAGGTGAGGGTGAAAGTTATCGAGATAAAAGACGGTAAGATTTCCCTTTCTATCAAAGCGCTTCGGGAAAACCCTTGGCACACCGCTGCCGGCCGTTATAAAAAAGGCATGGAGGTGCCGGGCGTCGTCATCAAGTACAACAAACACGGCGCGCTTGCTTCCATCGAGGAGGGCGTTGCCGGTCTCGTGCACGTCTCTGAATTCGCAACTCCGGCGGAGCTGCGCGAGACGCTGGAACTCGGTAAAACGTATCCCTTCACTATCTCGCTCTTCGAGCCGAAAGAGCAGCGCATGACGCTCACTTTCGCGGGCAAGAAGAAGTAGATCGCGCTCCGCGCGAAAAAGAAATCACGCGGCGCCAAAGGCGCCGCGTGATTTCTTTTCCTTACCGAGTGTTGGAAAACATTGTCGCCTTTTCGATACCTTCACTGATGAAGAGATGCGCTGCTTCGGCTGTTTTTTTCAAAACCTTTTTCAGCGCCGCTTCCTCGGCCGGTTTGAACTTGCCGATGACGTGCTTGATGACTTTTTCTCCGCCGCTGACTTTCTTCGCCTGATGTTTCTTCCCTGCCGCGCTGATGCCGATGCGGATGCGCGCGAACTCTTTCGTCTTTATCGCGCGCATGATGCTCTCGACGCCCTTGTGTCCGCCGCTGCCCCGCCCGAACACCATTTTTATGGTGCCGAGCGGAAGGTCGAGGTCGTCATGAACGACGAGCAGATCTTTCGCCGCTTTCGGGCTCTTTACGAAAGCCGCGACCGCCTTTCCAGAGAGATTCATCATTGTCTCTGGCAGAACAAGCGTTGCATTTTCTCCCCCGATCGTGCCCTTGCCGACGACTGCATTCGCCGTTTTATTAAAAACGAGTTCATCGAAACCCTCACGCTTCGCAAGAAGCGAGACCGCGTTCCTGCCCGCGTTGTGCCGCGTCTTTTCATATTCCTTTCCCGGGTTCCCGAGCCCGATGATGACGAGTGCCATGTGCGCATTCTAACGCGTAATCGCCAAAGGAGCGAGCTTTTTGATTATGGAGACTCTCGGGGGCGAAGCAGCTGACGCTTCGTCACGCCCGAAGGGGCGCAGGTAATTAATATCGTGCGCCGTAGGGCAGCCGCGCAGAAATTTGCAAGCCGAGAGTGAGCGCAGTGCGTCGCAGAACGCATTGCCGCGTGCTCCAAGTCAACGTGCTTGCGCAAAAACTTGCGCACAAACTACGGACGCGCCCCAGAACCAACTTTCCCATCGTGTCGCACGCACAAAATCGGAAGTTCCTTGCAAGTTGGTACGGGGCAAGTACAATGCGTGCATGACTGACACTGGGAAGGGTCTTCTGAAGGATCTTTTCACACTCGCGTTCCTTATCGTCGTTGTCGTCGTCCCGATTCGCATGTTCGTAGTTTCTCCGTTTGTCGTCGACGGCTCTTCGATGCATCCGACTTTTGAAAATCTCGATTATCTCATTGTCGACGAGCTTGTTTACGACCTCCACACGCCTACGCGCGGCGATGTCATCGTGTTCCGCTATCCGGGCAACCCCTCGATCTTTTATATCAAGCGCATCATCGGGCTTCCCGGCGAAACCGTCGCCATTAACCGCGGAGTCGTCACCATCACTACGAACGACGGAAAGAAAATCTCGCTTGCCGAGCCGTATGTCGTCGCCGAAGACGCGACGTATACCAATAGCGTCTCGCTGGGCGCGGACGAGTATTTCGTCATGGGAGATAACCGCCCCAACTCCTCCGACAGCCGCGTCTGGGGCCCCTTGCCGAGAAAGAACATTATCGGCCGTGTCGACTTCCGGCTCCTACCAATAGCGAAGATCGGCTTCTTCCCCGGCGAGGCGACGTACACGACTTCTTCTAGTTCGGAAACCGTTCCTGCTCCCGCACCATGATGCGTGATTCCATTCCGGCAGAAGAGCTTCTAAGGAAAACACGTGCGATCGGGCAATACTATGGTTTTGTTCCTCTTGAAATACTTGTCGCAAAAACGCGCGGGAGCAACAGAAAAAATGAGAGCTACCCTGAGACCATCGCCAATCTCGCGCTCGACCCTGTCGCGGAGACAGTGGTAAGTTTTCTGAGCAAGTTTCAACACGCTGCTATTGCGCCGACCTCGCGACAACCTCTTTTTGTCTGGCATACAAACATAACGCCAGGACGTTCAGTCCAGAAAAAGGCGATCGTGCAGTTCCACGCGCTCGGCACGGACCGCGCAATCGCGGACGCAGTCGTTATCCGCGCGCTCCTCGCACTTGCACGCGACCTCTTCCATGAAGAGCCGGTGGTTCGCATCAATTCTATGGGTGACAAAGAAACACGCGCGCGTTATGCGCGCGAACTCGGCGTATTTTTCAGGAAACGAGCGAATGTGCTGCCCGAGGAGTGCGTTGCACGCGCCAAACACGACACCTTCGGGGCCGCGGAGCTCGTCATAGCACGTGAGTGCGCGGAAGACCTGCCGGCGCCGACCGAACATCTCTCCGATGCGAGCCGCAAACGTTTTGAGGATTTGCTCGAGTATCTGGAAATGACCGAGACTCCCTACGAACTCGCGCGCGAACTCCTCAGTCGCGGTAACGCGTGGAATGATATGTGCTTTGAGCTTATGGTGGGCGGGCAGCGTATAGCGTGGGGTTCGCGCTATGGAGATCTTACGCGCCATTTCTTTCCCGGTGCGCCTTTTAGCGCCACTGGCGCGGTGTTCCAGATAGCCAGCGAAGGCGGCGTGGTCGCAAAGCGCGCGCCGACGCGTTTCCGCTTCTCGTTTGTTCACATCGGCGACGAGGCAAAACGCCTCTCTATTAAGCTTGCCGAGGACTTCCGACGGGCGCATCTTTCTCTCGTGCAAGACATTGGCGTCGAGTCGCTCACCGAGCAGCTCCACCTTGCCGAACGGCGTAACAGCCCCTACCTTCTCATCATGGGACGTAAAGAAGCACTCGAGGGATCTGCCGTCTTGCGCAACAGGCAAACGCAGGAGGAAACGATTATCCCGCTCGCCGGCCTTGTCGAACGTCTGAAAGCCGTCGGATAAATTCGGATTACATTTGTTGTCCGTCGAGGGCGGCGTAGACAATTGCCGTTCCTTTGTGGTAAAGTCTTCCCACTATGACAGCAGGCACACGAGTCGAGGTCAGGCGCGGAAAGAACGAGAGTTCTTCCGCGCTCATCCGCCGCTTTACCCGCCGCGCGCAGGGGCTCGGCCTCGTGCGCGAGATGCGCGACCGCCGCTACTGGAAGCGCGCCGAGTCGAAAAATGTCAGCCATAAGCGCGCGCTTATTTCGAAAGTACGGCGCGAAAAATACAATGAGCTTGTAAAGCTCGGCAAGATCGACCCGGCCGCCCGCAAAAACGCGCGCGGCAAAGGCGTCAAGCGTTAGCAGGAATGGCGAGTGTTTCCATTAAAAATCTTACGCGGCGTACCTCAGTGCCGCGTTTTGCATATACGGACGTCTCTGTCACGGCGCTTCCCGGTTGGGATATATCGCTCGTCTTCGTCGCCCCGGCACGAGCGCGCGCATTGAATGAACGGTTGCGCGGCGCGACTTATACGCCGAATGTCCTCTCCTATGTGTCTGGGACACGGAGCGGTGAAATCATTATCTGCCTGCGGGAAGCGGAAAAACAAGCTACAGCGTATGCCATGAGCGAACGAGTATTTGTGCTGTATTTGTTTATCCACGGTTTATTGCATTTGAAAGGCATGGCACATGGCGGTACGATGGAGAAACGCGAACGAACACTTTTGGCGCAATTTGCCACGAGCGGTGTGCGCGCCCATCCTCATGTCCCGACGCATCGCCACCGGAATCGACATCGGCACGTACCAGGTAAAGCTGGTCGTCGTCGAGGAACTCGCGGATAAACGCGCGGGTTTGCGGCAGCTGCGTATTCTCGGTACGGGCCTTGCCGAAAGCAAGGGCCTACGGCACGGCTACATAGTCAACAAGGAAGAGGTTGTGGCGAGCATCCGCGAGGCAAAGCGGCAGGCGGAGTCCGTTGCGCATGTGCCGCTGCGCAGCGGTTTCCTTGCCGTCGGTGGTATCTCGCTCGACGAAGCGCGCGCGACCGGAAGTACCATCATTTCTCGCGCCGACCAGGAGATAACGGAACTCGATATCGAAAAGGCGGGAAGTGCGGCACGCGAAGCGGCGGCCCCGGGCTTTCTCAACCGACACGTTCTTCACAGCATCCCGCTTGAGTACCGCGTTGATGATAAAAAAGTGTTGGGTGACCCTCTTGGCATGAAAGGGGTGCGTCTTGAGGTCGATTATCTTTTTATCACTTGTCTTGCCCAGCATCAGGCAGCACTCTCTGAGGCGGTTGAAGAAGCGGATATAGAAATCATCGACCAGATGGCTTCCCCGCTTGCAGGCTCCTATGTACTTCTTGAGGGGGACCAGAAAATGAAAGGGTGCGTTCTTGCAAATATCGGTGCTGAAACGGTCTCGATTGTTGTATACGATGAAAATATCCCCGTTTCCGTAAAAGTGTTCCCCATGGGCTCAAGCCACATCACGGATGATATCGCGCTCGGATTTCGCATCTCGCTTGAAGAGGCGGAACGCGTAAAGATTGGTCGGCTTTCGGGGCAGATGTATCCTCGCAAGAAAGTTGATGATCTTATTGCGCGCCGTCTTGAGACAATGTTCGCGCTCATTGACAAGCATCTGAAATCGCTCGGGCGCCGCGGCCCTTTGCCCGCAGGCATTATCATATCGGGCGGTGGTGCGGGCGTCGGTTCTGTAAGCGACATAGCGAAAGGATCCCTCAAGCTCCCGGCCCGTCTTGCGGAGTTCCGTCTTTCAGCCGACACGAAGATTCGCGACGCAACATGGGCGGTCGCCTACGGTCTGGCACTCTGGGGACTCACCGGTGATACGAATGCGCCGAAGAAGACCCTCAGCTCTTTCTTCGGGAAATTTTTACAGCAATTCTTGCCATGAAATTACAGACGGGGTTTGCCAGTTGTCAATATTTGCATACCGTCCGATTCTGCTATGATAGCCGGCACACGCTCTCTATTTTGAAACTATCCTATGTCTAAACGCGTTGAACCGGAAATTGAAACGTTCGCACGAATTCGTGTGGTCGGCGTCGGCGGTTCCGGCAAAAACGCGATTAACCACATGATTGAATCGAAGGTGCGGGGCATCGAGTTCATCGCGGTTAACTCTGACGCCCAAGATCTCCACCGCTCGCTCGCTAAACGCAAGATCCACATTGGAAAGAACCTCACGCGAGGACTCGGTACCGGTATGAATCCCGAGCTGGGCAAGCGCGCCGCCGAAGAGACACGGCAGGAAATTCAGGAGGCGCTTTCCGGAAGCGATATGGTCTTCATCACGTGCGGCATGGGCGGCGGTACTGGTACGGGCGCTTCCACGATCGTTGCGAAGATAGCGAAAGAGGTTGGTGCGCTCGTCATTGCGGTGGTAACCAAACCGTTCTCTTTTGAGGGGGCGCAACGAAAAGATATCGCTGAACGCGGCCTCGCTGAACTCAAAAAGGAGGTCGATGCTTTTATTGTTATCCCGAACGACAAACTGCTCTCGGTTGTTGATATGCAGACTTCGGCAAGAAACGCTTTTGCCATGTGCGATGAGATTTTGCGGCAGGCGGTTGAGGGTGTTTCCGATATTATAACGACGCCAGGCGACATCAACACCGACTTCAACGATATCAAGGCGATTATGGAGGGTGCGGGTCCGGCACTTATGGGTATCGGTATCGCCGAAGGTGATGGGCGCGCCAAAGAGGCCGCGCAGCAGGCTGTTAACTCGCCGCTTCTCGATGTTTCCATCAGTGGCGCTAAAGGCGTTCTTTTCGTTGTCGCTGGCTCCGACGATCTCGGCATCATGGAGGTGCAGGAAGCCGCAAAAGTTATTAACGAGTCGGTTGACAAGAACGCAAAGGTTATCTTCGGTATGATGCGCGACGAAAAGCTTAAGAAGGGTCAGATCCGCATTATCGTCATTGCGACCGGTTTCCCCGAGAGTCCGGCGCACGCTTCGCATTCCGGGCTCGAGCGCTCGCTCTTTTCGATACCAGCCGAAGCACGCGCGGAAGAACGCGGCCGTATTTATCACGAGGTTTTAAAACGCAACGAAAAGCAGGTGGATGAAGAAGATAGGAATAAGCATGAGGAAAGAGAAAAAACACCTGAACTCTCTCAAAAAGAAGATCCTGTGGTGACAGCAACACCGCACAAGCGCGAAGACGCAGCGACAATTCCCGAGGACGATGAGTCGTGGGGCGCGATTCCTGCATTCCTACGCCGCCACAAAAAGTGAGCGTGCTACAATGTGCGCCATGGTTGATCTCGTAATCGTCGGCGGCGGACCTGCGGGCGTTGCTGCAGGCGTGTATGCGGCTCGCAAACGACTAAAAACCGTTCTTATTGCGGAAGAGATTGGGGGACAATCTATCGTCTCGAGCGGTATTGAGAACTGGATTGGTATGAGAGAGATAAGCGGGGTGGAACTCGCAAAATCTTTTCAAACACATCTCGACGCGATAAAAGGAGATGCTGTCACGCTCGCGGTCGGCGAGACAGTGGTTATGCTCGAAAAGGGCGCGGAAGGATTTTCGGTAAAGACTAAAACCGCTAAAGAATTTTCCGCAAAAGCGGTGCTTGTCGCTACAGGCGCAAGCCGCCGCAAATTGAATGTCCCGGGTGCGGAAAAATTTGAGAATAAAGGTGTTACTTACTGCGCCTCCTGTGACGGGCCGCTTTTCGCCGATCAGGATGTTGCGGTGATCGGCGGCGGAAATGCGGGTTTTGAGACCGCACTCCAACTTCTCGCCTACGCGAAATCCGTAACGCTTATCCATCGGCACAAGGAATTCAAGGCCGATCCGATAACCGTTGAAAAAGCGTCCGCTCATCTGAATATGCGCATCATCACCCATGCCGAACCGACCGAGGTTATGGGAGAACAGTTCGTAACCGGCCTCAAGTACGAAAATAAAGACTCGGGTACGGTAGAGGACCTTGCTGTCGCCGGCATCTTCGTTGAGGCGGGAGTCATTCCCAATACGGAATTCGCGAAAGGGCTTGTCGAGTTCGACCCGATACGGCGCATTAAGACCGACCCGCGCAGCCAGCGCACGAGCCACGAAGGTGTCTGGGCCGCAGGCGACTGCACCGATGAGCTCTATCATCAGAACAACATTGCCGCAGGCGACGGGGTGAAAGCGCTTGAGGATATTTATCTTTGGATCAAGAAACGGTAGCGGTAGAACAAACAAACAGCCCGCGCCAAAGGCGCAGGCTGTTTGTGTTTAACGAAAGGCCTATGCAGCGACTTCTCCTTCTTCGGTAGTCTCCTCGACGGGCATTGCCATCGGAGCAACCGCACCGCCTTCGTTCGGCATGGTCGGCTCTACCGGCATTCCCGTGTTCTGGTCCTGGTCCATAATTGGGCTGTAGTATGAGTTTGTTTTTTCGCTAAACAAAGAAACAAACCCATCCAGTAATTAGCTGGCAATGGGTTTCGACCTATGCCCCGCAGCATATCATGCTGCGCCCCAACACGCGCAATACGTTACAAATCATATGCGCGAGGTATAATGGCACCATGTACGGCGATATGCTTTTGGTTTACCACCTTAATTAATCTCATGAGAAAAACTTTTATCATCGGGGGAATTGTCGCGATCATCGCTCTCCTGCTTTCGTGGAACCGGATCTTCCCTTTCCGGGGCGCGACAACGCCCGTCACCGACTCGAGCAACCTCCCGGGGATTCAGACCGGCATGGCGCCTTGGACTCCGGAGATTGCGCATTTGCGGGCGCGGCTCGCCGGTATCGGTTTACCGGCTCTTGGTTCTGAAGGCAGCGCACTTCATATCCATCAGCACCTCGACCTCGTCATCGATGGCAGCCCCGTCGCTGTTCCCGCAAACATTGGCATAAACGAGGCCGAAGGGTTCATTTCGCCCATCCACACGCACGACACGAGCGGCATTATCCATGTAGAGTCAAACACCATTCAGGATTTCACCCTCGGACAGTTTTTTGATATCTGGGGCGTTCGTTTCGAGCGGGATTCCATCGGCGGCTACAGCACTTCCGCAACGAGCACTTTGCGTGTATACGCTGATGGCGCTCTTGTGCCCGGCGATCCGCGTGCGCTCGTGCTTACGGCTCATCAGGAAATCGTAGTCGTGTACGGGACCGACCGGGAAATACCGAAAACCATACCCTCCTCGTACTCCTTCCCTCCCGGAGATTAGCTTGAAGCAACGCGCGGTCGTTAAAAATAAACTCCCGTTCCCTGGCAGCTTTATTTTTGTAAGGGTTGTTCCTCCTTTTGTTTCTGGTTGACCATTTTATCCATTTCTTTCCCGATGATACCTTCTGATTTTTCAAGAACTTTCCGCAGATTTGCGATGACGTGCTCCTCCTCCGGCGTTAATCCTCTCGCTCTGACTTTCTCGAGAGAGAGAATCTCTTGCATAATCGATTCGTTTATTTCTGTGAATTGCTGGCGGAGCAACTGATGGCTCGGATCCAATTCGCCGCGCAATTTTCTCCTGAATATGCGGAAGTGGTGCCAGAGGTACCAGCCGACGAACAAAACTGCTGCAAGTGCCGCTATCGCAATAAGGACGAGCGAGAGATAGTTCGCGATGAGCCATACGAACGAACCAGGTGTGGACGGCGCCGCCTTCGTCCCGCGGGTAGCAAATTGGCCTTGAGCGCTTACCGAGTTCCCCGCCTCATCAAAGGCCGTCACGGTAAGCGTATGTACTCCGGGAGTATTCACCGAAAGCGAGTAGACGTTGCTTCCGTCCTGCGCACTCACTGCGGTGGTGTTTCCGTCGACCGAAAGCAGGTAGTGATTGATGCCCGAGAGCGCATCGGTGGTGCCGAATTGTACGGCAATGCTGGTAGTCGGAGTGGTCGTCCCGTTTGGAAACTTCAGGGTTATGGGGAGCGGTGGTACCGTGTCGATCTGGATCCTGAAGGTGCTTATGGGCCCCCATCCACTAGAGTCTTTTTCTTGCACATGAAAATACCAGATTCCGTCATTCAGTTGCAGTTCTTTGTGCGGGGTTAGCCCGGTATAGAAAACGGTCGGTATTCCGCCGGCGTCTTGGTCATATCCGAGACGGGTCGCTGTCACGCTCGAGACGCTCGTCCAGTCAAGGATAGCCCGGGAAAGGTTGTACCATTTTGTCTGATCGGGATGCGTAGGGGAAGATATCTGCACGGCCAGTTCCGGATTCAGACTCTGGGGGGGTGGTTGGGAAATGAAGACCGTTGCCGGATTTGCAGCGGTCAAAATATTGGTTCCGCTCCCGTCGTTTGCAAGCACCTCGGAGGAGGTGAAGCGTAAATTGGCGGTGCCCGTTTTCTGCGCTATGAAACGAACGGAGAGAACGCGCCCTGAACCGCCGGTGAATCCCGGATTCGGCACGACGCCGCTCCACTTTACGGTACCGTGCGCATTGGAGAAAGTTGGTTGCTGCACCCAGAGCGTGAGAATGGAATTCGCGTTTGAAACGGAGACTGCTGAAAGAAGGTCGGTCGGGAAGTTTATTGTGCCCGCCGTGGCATTTAAGGCCTGGTCTGTACTGGAGACGCGTACAACCTCGGTAAACATCTCGCCCGCAGCTACCGAAATGCTTGCTGGAGAAATGTCGAGTGTTGCAGCAAACGACACTGCCGGCGCCAGGAGAAACGTTGCGGCGGCAAGAGCGAATATGCACAAGCGTGAGTGCGGAGGTGTCATATGAAGCGCGCGTGTTTCAAGTCCCCGGCCGGCGGCGATACCAGAGCACGCCAACAAACAGTGCCAGTATACCACAAGCAATGAGCCATTCCCGGGCGCGTAGGAAATTTTGTCGCGGGAAAATGCTAATCCTCTCATTTCCCGCACGATCGACCGCCTTTATGAGGACGTCGCTCGTAAGATACTGGTCGCGGATAAGGTATGGGCTGTCCGTCCTTGTCCACACGGGAGCGATAAGCCACTCGGGCCAGCGCGTTTCCGCCACTTCGTAGTGGTCGACGCCTGAACCCTTATCAACTGCGGCAAACACGAGATAATACCGTCCATTGAAAAGCTGAGGGGAGTTGCCGAGATACAGGGTGAACGGCTCCGGTGGCGCCGTATCGGACGGCTCTGTGAAGGTTGCCTGGGACGCGGACGTAACTGTGACGTCGGCGGGAATGAGTGTGACCGGCTCGCTTGTTCCCTTCCCGTCATTGCGGAGCACGCGTACGTCCGTAAGCATGATGTGTGCATATGTCGCGGCAGTTGTTTTGAATAGCGCACTGAAAAGTGCGCCTCCTTTTCCGGAAAAACCTCCGGGGGTGACTCCTGCAAATGTTATGTCCCCGGTTCCGCCTATCGTCGGGTGCGTAATCCACGCGCTCACGATGGAGTTTCCATCGCTTACGGCAGTCGGTGTGAGAGTATCTGTTGGGAAGCGGAGTGTCCCGGAAAATGCGTTCACCGGTGTGACGCTGTTCAGGAAGATCGTTACCTGGAGGGTTTGACCTACGCCAACCACCGATGGCTGAACGCGGATAGACAGCGTTGCCGCAAACACGAACGCGGGAAAAGAGAACGTAAAAATTGCAATGAGGGCGTAAAAGATTTTCTTCATAATTATCCGGTCCAGTTAGCGACCAAGATTGAGAAGTCGGTGAGGTCGACTTTGCCGTCATTATTCAAGTCTGCTTTAAGTCCGGCACCCGCAAGCGGGCGTTGATACCAATACAACATTATGGAGAAGTCGACCAGATCGACTCTGCCATCGCAATTGAGATCGCCTGTGCGGCAAGCGGTCTTTGTTGGCCTCGCTACATTTTGATCCCCCACGACGAAGCCGACAGAAGGACCGAAACCGCTTATGGCGTCGGCGAGAGCCGCTTTCGACTGCGCGAGGTGGTTGCCAAAGTCTAGAACCGAAGTATCGAGCGTATAAAGATATGCACCCTTGGAGTCGGACGGTGTCTGTACAAAAAGCGGCGTATTAGAGTGGACGGCAATAGTCACGATGCTTCCGGGAGAAGACTGCCCGAAGATTGCCAAGTTGTCCCCCTGTTTTACCTCGCTTTTATCCACGCTTATGGTTGGCGCAATAAAGATACCGCCGATATTCGTTGTGGCTCCTGCGGTAACACTCACGGGAAAT
>JAGXBE010000004.1 GCA_018971265.1 Patescibacteria group bacterium | reverse complement strand
TTGAATATTTTTTGGAAATAACACATATCCTCATTTCCATTTCTAATATTGAGAAGCACCCGACCGTTGGCCGGGTGCTTAAGTCTCGAAGGGTACCACCGAGAGACATTTAGTCATCGATATGTCGTGGATGGCCGCACCGGGTGTGGAATATGTTCGGATCTTCCTCACCCCACCGAGAACTGACCTTATTATCTTGACGATCAAGGTCTGGTTTATCGGCAAATTGCAGAAGGAACGGTACTACTACAGCATCTTGTTTCATAATCACTACTCCTGTGAGGGTACGAACTTGGCGAGATTGCCGTGTCAAATAGTAAGCATTCCTGAGATGCTTGTCAAACTTCTTATATTCTCTGCCGCTACTGAGAAGGGCACCTCCAACACCGCATCAAAATATGCCCCCGGCCCCTCAATCTGAGACACAGCATTTGTAACATCTCTCGATGTTCCATCTACGTTTATAGAGCCTTCCTTGTACCTACAGAAGATTGAAAATATCGTACCGCTTTCTTTTAAAATCGAGGCCATAGGCACTTGCTCCACACCCTCAAAAGAATAACTCGAGTTTCTCGCGTGCCTATTCCCTGTCTCAACCAAAATGACGGATTCTGGATGATTTTCTTTATATGAAAGCAGGATATCGGCCATATCCTTATCTGAAGCAGGGGGATCATTTCTGTCAAACGTATAAATATCCATCTTCTTCCCTTGTAGATTGCATGCTCGAATCCACTTCAGGAGCGCCACGTGTTCATACGTGAAGCGCCCGTCGGAGTGGAGGAAGAATGTTGGCAAATGTTCTGGTACGCGGCCCCCTGTCACATATCCCTGAAGCTCCTCAAGTTCTGTGCCGCTGAGCACCCATTCGAAAGCGAGTGTAATTTTTCTTTCGTTATCAAGAAGGAATTGCGCCACGCTCCTGACTAAAGCGGCATTCTGTCTCGAGCCGTGCATTTCGCCAACAACAACGAAATCAGGCCCCTGCGGCAATGTAGCGAAAAGAGTGTTAGGTGGACTGAAGGTCGACTCAGACATAGCTGGTGTCAATTGTAATATGTAAAAAGGAAGCCTGCCATATCTTGGCAGGCTTCTAGTCTCGACTTAAGAACAAAGCAGATCTATAAACGGATCGATGAGATTTTCACCCGTCACGTGCTGTAGCCACAGCCACTGGCCGTTAGGGTTGAGCTCGAAGAACATGGGTTCGCCATCGTCAATATCAGCAAGATCTATCGCTCCAAACTCTAGAGCGTAAGAAGACAAGAGTGCCTCAATCTTATCCGAGATACTCTCGTCTAACCGACACCGTTCGTGCTTAATATCCTCTAGAGCGAGCTGCTTTATGTCATCGGCCTCTTTCTGCGGCGTAAGACGAAATGGATATATACGCTTCCCGAAGACGATTACTCGTATTTCTGACTTGAGTGGTAATCGTTCTTGAAAATATCCAGGGCAAGAGTTAGTTGCAGATTCATAATGTTCGGGGGTTAAGCTCCGTGTTCCGATGACAGAGAATTCTCCTTCTGATTCAACGACTTGTGCCCGAATCGGTTTCGCCACAATCCGACCTTGATGCGAGGAAGCAAACCTCCTTAGTTCCTCAACGTCATTCGTTATGAGCGTGTCAGGAATACGGAACCCGAGTTCTTTAGCACGTTGCAGTTGGGAAATCTTCGGTCGCGCTGCAGATATACAAGTTCTTGAGTTCACCCAACGACAATTCTCATACTGAGCAAGGATGGAATCGAATAATCCTTCGAGTTCCTGCCGAATGAACGACTGCACTGCGGTCGTTGCTTCTGGAAACAGAACTTTCCGATACCAGACAGCATCGACTTCCGGCACAAACAACGTGGAGGAAATCTTACTTTCGTTTTGAGAAATGCTCCATTTTCGAGGAATTGAAACGAACATATCACTGTTCAGCTGATGTGCCCGTATCGAACGTTCGTTAAGTCTGCGTACGACCGAATGAACGTGCGCATCATTTGAGTTGCTCACTATTAAGAAGGTTTTCTCTGCCATGTGATTCTCCATTCAAAGAAGTTGTCTGGGCACATCTATACCACGGATGCTAATTTATGACAAGGTCTATTCTTGTATTTTTTAATAACCAATGTATTATCCATTCCCAACAGGAAATAGTTCCTGCTTGTAGTTCTTCCTAGAGGAGGACTTATGGGTAGCACATCGAAAAAGCGGATTGTGTTCCTTGGCGGCAAGCGATTGTACCTACGACCTCGGCATGAATCTGATGTGGTGTATTTTCTTCGGTGGTTCAATGATCCTGAGGTCACTGCCTATATGTCGACACGGTATCCAACGACAATAGAGGATGAGGCGCAATGGATCCGCCGAGACCCCGAAGAAAGGGACGACCGGGTTGTATTAACAATTGTCCGGAAAAACACATCACTAGAAAAAGATTGCCCTATCGGAGTACTGGGTATCCGTGACATAGAGGTGGCGAATCGTGTCGCTACGATTGGCATCACTATTGGCGAAAAGGAATGCTGGGGAAACGGATACGCAACGGAAGCCGAATCACTTCTGCTTGAGTATGCCTTCAACACCCTAAACCTCCGTAAGATCTACGCGCGCGTTCTCACTGCAAATCGGCGCAGTTGTCGTCATTTCAGAAATACGGATATGAGCTTGAGGCGACGCTCCCTGAGCGATACTTTTGCCAGGACAATTATATTGATGAGTGTATATTTTCGGTTGGCGCTTCCAAATGGCAGAAACTCCGGAAGAAACTGGTTTTATGATGCAGAAACGAACCTCTAACCACCGCTCCTAGCGGTGGTGTTTTTATAGTGGATGAATTATAGCATCAACTGCACTACCTAAGTGTTTAGAGTGCTTACTTTATCTTTAGCTCAATTTCCGCGCTTCGTCCAGAAAAGAACCGCCCTTGTGTGACTGCGACGGAAATCAGTGATTTATATGAGAGTTGGGTGCGAAAATTTCAGGACTGTATCGTCACTGCCTCCGCAAGCGGAAAACGAATTGCGTGCGCTGAGGGAGCGTCGCCCCGGCCGATGCGGAACGTGAAGGCGATGTGCTTGCCGTCTGCATGAAATATCCGAGAGGCCTCTTGGTAGGCATCGATGACGAGTTTTTGCTCATGCGACGAAAATCCATCCCTCTCCCCGCCGTCAAATCTAAGCTTAAAGAAAAGCACGCCAGTGAGCGGCTGGAGCGATAGCCCGAGAGAAGTCGCGGTAAGCCAGAGCCGCTCCACCGCGCGGCCTATCTTCACAAAGTCGAGCGGCTCGGTGCGAGCAATCATGAAAGCGCCAATGGCGGATGCGGACGCATTTGTCGCCGCATTCTGTTTTGCCACAATGCGATTAAAACCGATGGTGCCGAGAACGCGCATGATGGGCCAGTTGCGGAATATTTTAAACATAAGTTTTGCGGGCGGCGGTAGCTCAAGCGTCTTGATATAAAAACCCGCTTTTTTCTCGTCATCCTCTTCTTTCGTCCAGCTTACATGACTAAAGAAAAAATCATGCAAAGAGCGGTTCGCCAGCATCACTTCCTCATTGGTCGAGCCGACTCGCCCGAGACGACCCACCTCCTCTGGCGCCTCAGCGAGAGCAAACATGCCGTATCCCCCGTGTGCGGCGGCGTTTGCGAGCGTCTTGCGCTCCTCACCAGTGAGTTGATCTTTCTTATAGGGTTTGCGATTTGAAATGCGTTTGGTGATGTACGATGCGAGCGGGTCGGATTCGATGGTCGAATCTTTGGTAAGCACAATCGTTGCGACGTGCCACTCATCGCTCGGGTTTGGGAAATAATGCACTTCGGCGCGGTACTGTTCTGCCGATGCCGCGATGACTATGTTCTCTATCACCGCGCCATTTGCGAGATACGAAGCACGCTGGCCCCACCCATAGGGCGATTGATCGCGCTCGGGCAAAAGATGGACTTCAATCGTGGAGCCGTGTACGACAAAATGCCACGGCTGGCAGTTTTCGCCCGAAGGCGCGCTGTTCCCCGCTTCAAGGACGCGCTCGAGATCGGGAGTAATTTTCTCGTCCATACCTCTTGAGTAGAGTATAGCATCCTGAAAAATTAAATCGTTCAGTTTGATTTAGTTCGAAAGTACGATATAATGAGGGCAGGTGCTATTCAATCAGGATTAGCTGATCTTTCAAAGGAGAGTGTGATGCGAATCTTAAAAGAAGCTTCCTTAGAGCTTCACGAATTACAGAAAGAGCACTTGCCGATACTTTTCCTGTGGCGCAATTCGGACGATTTCATGGGACTTTGTTCAACTCGACGCAATGTTGTTTCTCTTGACGAATTCAAAAAGGAACTGCAGTCCGACTTCAGCCGTGACAGACATCTTCAGTTTATGATTGTGAGGAAAGATGAATACATCGGCACTCTGTATTCCTATAATCTGAATCGAACCGACGGCCACGCCTTTGCAACAATTTTTATTGCAGAAGGGTGGCGAGATAAGGGATATGGAGCTGAAGCGATGATCGTATTTCTCGAATATCTTTTTCGGGAATACAGACTCTACAAAGTGTATGCCGAGGTTTATTCCTATAACCTCAAATCTCTTCGTGCTCTAACAAGCGGGAGATTTGTTGAGGAAGGAAGATTCCGAGGACATCGATTGTATCAGGGTGAGAGGCATGATCTTATACGAATGGCGTTTTTTGAGAGTCAGGTGGAAGACTTCGCGCCACTCGTAAAAAAGTTGACAAGTCGATATCGTTCTGCTTGAATACAGACGGTTTAGGTGGTTCATTCTCAATCTGAAGGAGGTGAGATCAGTGGGCAAATTCAGCGACAGCAGTGGAACCTTTCGTAGCGGTACGGACGGCCGCGGGAATGTCTCCTCGGATCGTGTCGAACACGGCGGTTCCAGTAGCCACGAGCATACATGGTCGAAGACCGGTACCGACGGACAACACAAAGAAGGCTGGCACGGATCCAAGGCAGGCACCTCCGGAAACCGCGGAAGTGATGACAGCGGTAAATAATCCAGCGCATTCCGGTGAGTAATGTCCAGCGATAGACATTACTCACCATTCTTTTTACAATAGACACTATGAATTTCAACAAGAAATTATCGGATTTGTATTGGTACTTCAAGGATAGGAAACTGGTAACGAATTTCAATAGAGAGCCCGATTGTTACTTTTTGTATTTGCCAAGATATACTGAAAAGACCTTTGTTGATATCTATATAAAGGCCGGGGCATTGTCGGAAAAAGAAGAGCTAGTCGGCATCGGGCATCTCCTAGAACATTATATCTCCGAACTTGTAAATAAAGGGCTTCCGGACGATGTGAGGTTTGAGGCGAGAATCAACGATTACTACATCGTCTTTTATCTTGAATCAAGTGATAATAAAAACCTTATCTGCGCTATCGAGAAATTCTTTGAGACCATTGCGAATCCAGATTTCAGCCGTCAAGAGATATTCGACTACGAAAAGAAATCAATTATCAATGAGTTGGAGAATGAAAAAAACGATACTGAATTGAAGTTGGAAAGACTGATTGAAAGAACAAGATACTCCGATGAACCGAACAGGCGATCATTCGTGGATCACCTTCCAAGATTGAAATATTTGAAAATCGAGGATATCGCTGCATATCACAAGAAAATCTTCACAAAAGAAAATCTAAAAGTATTCGTGTCGTCAACCAAGCTAAACCCCAGGGTTTGTGATGTTATCAACGATAAATTGGGCCAACTAAACCTGCCAAATGGGTCTGTGAATTTTCCAAAACCAGCGTATTCGGGCTTCCAAGTACAGATTAGCGACGAACCGGATATGTCTGGCAACTATGTGGCAATGACGTTCCCGTCCATTGGTCGATCAGAAAGTCTTAGAGATAATATGATCTTTGAGCTGATGGCTGAGGTCATGCGGGACAAAGAAAGAAAAGGGATTAGGCAAAAGATCAGAGAGGCGGGAATATACGATTTCAGTGTTGCTTATAGTCAAGGTATTTATAATGGCTATCTCTCTATACAGAGCCATTTAAATAAAGAGCAGGTTGTGCCGTGGGTAGAAATGGTCAGTGGTATGATTCGCGAATTAAAAAAAGGTAAACTCGATCTTCTCCTGTTAAAAAAGACAAAAAAGAAGCGGGCTGGCGACATGTTGGTATCTTGGCGAAACAACGAAGGACGTTTTAACATCTTGACAAGATTCATCTTAGACCAAAAGGATATCCCGAGTCACAAAACGGTCAAGAAAATGATTGCGTCCGTGAGTGAAAGTGATATACGTGCGATGACTCAGAAGATATTCGACAAGGAGAAAATGAATTTGATTATCTTTGGAGAAACTGTTGTACTCAATCAAGAAAAGCTGGAGCGTGCAGTCGTTTTCTAATTCTTAATAGGATATCATGCGTCAACGTTGTTATTGGTTTTGCTAGATTTGACGCTTGATGTACGCCGTACCAATCTAGAATACTCTCAACAAGAACGCGATTCGTTTTCCCTTCTCGAACCTTATTGAAAACATTTCCCCTATAAACCGAATCCTTTCGCGAAATCGTCGGAGATTTTCTGCCGACGCGCGGCGGCCGCGGGAGTGGTGTAGTCGGGAATGAGTTTTTCGTCGAGAGAAACGAGCGCGCGATTGCTTTCAAGCGGCTGGCCGTTCAGGATCTTGCGGACGCAGTAGGCAACCGCCGCGCCGTTTATGAGCGCCGCGCCGCCGAGCTGCGGCCACGAGACGATCGTCTTCCCCATCTGCGTCAAAGACTGCTGCATGCGCTCGGTCACATTTTCCGGCCCGACTAATTTCGTAATCATTTTGCCGATACCAAATTTATCAAGTTTTGAAAGCGTCTCATACGAAACCCTACCCATGCGCCCGTGGAAAAATTCCGGTTGCGGATCAATGTCTTGGCGTTCAATGTCGACGACGGCATTATCGCCATTATCTGCGGCCATAACGACCGCTATTTTTCTTTTTTGTGCCTGTTTGCGTATCAAATATTTCACCGCGAGATTATCAATCTCATCGATGATGAGATCCAACCCTTCGCAAAATGCATCTATGTTTTCGGGGGTTAGCCCGTCTGAATATAGCTCGAGCTCCGCGTACGGGTTTATCTCGTAGAGCGTCCGAGCCGCCATTTCCACCTTCAGCATACCGAGCCGGTCCGCCCCCGCAACAATTCGATTCGTGTTTGAAAGGGCAAGTCGATCCATATCAGCAAGCTTGAGATGTTTCGGCCCCCCTTGAAGCACCAGGGCGAGCGCTACGCTTGAACCGACGGAAAGCCCAGCGATGCCGACGGTGGCATTGTAAAATTTCTCTTGCTCCTCCTTCGTGATGAGATTTTGATTGCGCGCCGTACGCACGAGCCAATACTCCTCCTCCGGCAGAATGTGCGCGGCGAGATAGCGCCAAGGGAAATAGGCCCAGCGGCCGTGCTCCGAAAGCGACTTTCCCGCAGAGAGTGAGTGATAGTGTTCTTGAAATGCTTCTTCGAAGCCGGGCGCATACACGCGTGAAGGATTTTTGATGCCAAAAAGCTCCCGCTGCTGTTCTTCGTAATCGTCTGAAATTTGCTTGATAGCGCCTTCTTTCAGGAGAGTTTCAAAACGAGCGCGATCTCCGCTCTTCGAAAGGTCGAAAATCGATGGTCTTGACGCGGTTTCTCGGCGGCGAAGCATGTCGAGAGTTTTTTCCGTATCCATATCTTTCTGGGTTAAGGGCACCTATTTAAGACTACGATGACATGACCCATTTTTGCTTGATGCCAGGGTGGAAATACTTTGGATGCCCATGCGGCCAGAAGACAATTCGCGGGAAAACACGATCACCCATGTTTACATGATTGTTTTGATATTCGCCGCTTGAAGCTGAGAGACTCTTCACTACACTCTCGACGAGAGCTGCTTGTATCGGTTCGCCGTCTTTCACGCCACGCTGGAGTTCGATATTGATTTCAAGGTACTCGTTATGTTTTGCGTCATGCTCGGTCGTCATAGTGAAGCGGCCCGTAATGAATTTCTCGAGTGCGGGATTTTGCAGGCCAATTTTTACGTGTTCGGGATAGATGATGGCACCATAGAGCTTGACCGAGAGGTCCGCACGCTCATAGAGATACACGAACGGCAACTCCATGACGGTGTCACCGATGCCCGTGCGCTTTGCCTCCGCGATAAGATCGATGCCGACTTCGGTGCACATGCGCACGGCATCCGCATAGGAAAAGACGCCTCCCTGGTCGCCGATATCATACCGGATGAACGGCAGAGCGGTACCGCCGGTCGCGTAAACCTCGCCGCTCGTTCCCGCCTCAAACGATACGAAATCAGGAATGAATTGCGCCAACGTCGGCAAACGGTGCGCTTCGCTGAAGAGCTTGCGGTACAGCGCTTCATGCTTCAGCGCAAGGCGACGAAGCAATATCGAGAGCGGTGTCTCGGTCGCCATAGTACCGAGCTCGGCACTGCCGTAGATGTTCATAACGCTGCGGTAAGGGTCTTTCATGCCGGTCTTCTGCATGAGATATTCTCGGAAATGTTCCGAAAACGCTTCGGCGGCGCAAACGATGCGAATGTCCCACTGCTTCCACTCAATACCGTGCTCCGGGGCGTCATCGATAAGATCTTTCACAAAAGGTGGGTAGCCGCAGAGGACAACTTGTTCGTAGGCCGATGCGACATGCGTGAGCGCCTCGAAAATTTCCTTTTTGTTCACGCCGGGCGTGATAACGGTGAGCGGCCAACCGTGTTCCGAGATGCGTCGGAGCGCTTCGTAGGTGAGGATGCCGCCAATCCAAACGCCCATCCCAAACGCAACCACAACGAGCGTCGACTTTGCGGGGTCGAGACCGCTGCGCTCCATGAAAAGCCGATGGAAAACCATCGAGGAATCGTGTACCTCGTCGGTGCGCGGGATATAGAAGGGCTGGCCGGTCGAGCCGGAGGTCGCCGTGAGAACGAGCGGTTCCTCTGCGAGTGCACCGGCGACGCAAAGTTTTTCCCAGGGATGCACGCGCAAATAATTTTCCTTGGTTATGGGTGGAATGCGTTTTACGTCTTTGCTCGTACGTATGGAAACTGGGTCGATGTCCAGACGCTCAAGAAAGTGCCGGTATGCCGAAACATTCTTGTACGCATCTTTGAAGCGTTTGAGGATGGCGGTGGAAGTCGCCCGCGACCAATCCGCGCTCTCGTTCGTGCGCAGTTTCGCAATAAAGGAGGGAGAAACCGTAAAAGACCGAGGCCGTGCGGGGGTCTTTTTCTTGATTACGCGGGCCGACGAGCGGCGAAGGCGCATGGTGGGCACACCCTACCACACAAACCCTAAGTTGTGAATAAGTGCGCGAGGATATCGATAACGAGCGGGGAATCATCGGGCGCGGGTACGGCAATACGCAGAGTATTTTTTAGCAGGGCTTGGACACCAGGGAAACGGCTCATCGACTCGCCGAGCGCGACACGTATGCCTTGCGCGAGAAACACATCGCGAACGCGGTTGGCGTTCGCGATGCGTACGAGAACGAAATTGGTTTCGGACGGATACGCGGTAACACCGGGGATTTCGTGCAACGCTTGTATAAAACGCTCGCGCGCGGCGATGACGACCTCGCGCCGTGTTCTCACTTCATCCGCCCGAGCGATAAGCGCGAGTGCCGCCGCGACGCTCGGATGGGCGACCGGCCACGGCAACATGAGCTGTTCGACTCTCTTTACAATCTCCGGGGCGGCGATCATGTAGCCGATGCGCGCGCCCGAAAGTGCGAAAGATTTCGAGAGTGTGCGGATGATTATCAAGTTCGGCAACGCGGCGAGGTATGGAAGAAAAGTCGTACCGGACGAAAACTCGAAATAGGCCTCGTCGCAAACGAGCGTTGTCTCGCTTCCGCGAGCGGCCACGACAAGCGCCGAAATGTCTTCATCTGACAAAGGACAGCCGAGCGGATTGTTCGGATGACAGAGGAAAAGCATCTTTGCGGAGCCGCTCGCGAGCGTTTCAATCGTTTTCGAAAGCGGAAACACGAAACGACCGTTCCGCTCTTCGTACAAAATAGTCGTAATCTTCGCATTCGCCCGTTTAAGGATGGATTCATACCCGTAGAAGGTCGGCACCGGTAAGATTATTCCCCCGCCGCTCGTATAGGCATGCGCGACGTGTTCTATTGCGGCGTCAGAACCGGGAGTAACGAGCACCTGCTCCGGGGCGACACCCGAGTATTTCGCGAGCGCATCTTTCAGTTCATCATAGTCGGGATACGTCGAGAGTTCGTTCGGGCTCGGCGCACGCACCGCTCCCGCAAGCTCGTCATCGAGCAGCCAATAACTCTCATTTCGGTCGAGTGGCACCATACTTTTTACTCGATGAGCGCGTAGTCGCGCGGGAAGAGCTTTTTGGCGATTGTGAATATGCCATAGGCCATGAACGGCGCCGCGAAGACGTCAATTGAATAGTGGATGTGCGACACGAGAACCGCAACGGCAAAAATAAAAGAGAGGGATAAAAGTATCCGGCGCGGAAGCCGCTCCTTCCAGAAGATAAGCGCCATCAAAAACGGCAAGCCGGTGTGCCCGGAGAAAAAGAATCCGGTCTGGAAATTGAGGTACAGATAAATCTCGTCGAGGAACCCCGTGCCCACGATATTAACGTGGTCGGGGTAGATGCCTATGTGCGTAAGCGAGATGAAAAACGCGCGAATCGCAATAAAAAGGGCGACGGTCTTGAGAGTAAAAAGGATGTGGCGCGGCTTCGAAAGCACGAAAAGCGTCCCGAGCACGATACCGGTCAAAGCCCACTCGACGATGACGAAATCCATATTGATAACCGGTATGTTATCCAGAAGAAGATCCCCCACGTAGGTAGAAGAGGGGCGGAGCGAATACACGAGCGCGTACGCGGAGGCGAAATGCTCGAAAAGAAACGCGATGCCGAGCAGCGCAAACGCGCTGACGAGCGAGAAGAGCCGTTCCCCCCTGAAAAGATCCCTGTGCGTAAAAGAACCTTGGTCGTGAAGCGCGTCCATGGCAGTAATACGCATGAGTGTAGCATGCGCATCCGCCATTGACAGAAAAACGGGGAATTGCTATGCTGTGGGCATCAACCAGCGCTGGATCCAGAGAAGTGGGATCGAGCTTCTATCTTCGGCTACTGATTTGATACATTAGTCACACAATCTATCTCTAGCAGTATGCAAGAAGGAATAGTCATCAAAAAGAATGAGAAGGGCTTCGGCTTCATCAAACGTGATGGTGAGAGCAAAGACCTTTTCTTCCATTCCAACGAGCTCAAGAACATTTCGTTCGACGAACTCCAGGAAGGAGACAAAGTCTCGTTCGAGGTCGGGGACAGCCCGAAGGGCCCGAACGCGCTCAACGTCAGCAAGATCTAATAAGATCGAGCAGAAAACGCCCCGCTTTTAGCGGGGCGTTTTCATTTCTTGAGGTGCTTCGGGCAGCGACAGCCATGCGGCTTGATATGCTCGTCGAAATATTCCTCACCGTAGTCGTAAGAAAGCTCTTCTCCGGCCTTGATGTTCCGGATTGCGTCTATGAAAACGCGTCCGCGTTCGATTTCCGGCTCGCAGTTCGGACGGCAGGAGTGATTGATGTAGCGCGCCGTGTTTTCGCGCGCCGAGCCGTCGATCGTCTTCCTGGAATTCACTTCGAAAAGATACTTGCTGCGGCTTGTGTATGCCTCGGTGGTAGATATGGTGCGGCCGAAATACTCAATGATGCGCTCGCCCTTCTTGAAAGGACGCTTCGCAAAGAGTCCGAGTCCGGCGCTTGCACGCTTCACGACCACGCTCTCCGGGTATGCCGGTTTCTTCTTTCGCATACGCCTCGCACTTCTAGCTTTCGCTGATTACACCGTCGAAATGCTCTTCGTGCTCGTCCGCTTTTGTCGCCTCTACCGTACCGTCTTTGTGTTCCGGCGGCGCATAAATCGTATAGAGCTTCAGGTGCTCCGCGCCGGTGTTGATGATGTTGTGCCGCGTGCCCTCGGGTATCACTATCGCGTCATCCGCCTTGACGGCGTGCGAGACCCCGTCGAGCACGGCCTTCCCTTCCCCCGCTTCAAAACGGATGAACTGATCCAGATGATGCACTTCTTCTCCTATTTCCCCGCCCGGCGCTATGCTCATGAGCACGAGCTGGCTGTGCTTCGCGGTATAAAGAACACGGCGATAATCGGCGTTTTCTTTCGTGGCCTGCTCAATGTTTACTAAGAATCCTTTCATTTGCCTTTCATCTTATCATATTTTTCCTGTATGTCGTCGCGGATGTCGGTGTGGGTAGCCGTAAGCGGCCTTCCGCGCACGAGCGTGTAAAGATAATTCCCGGCATACCGCAACCCGCTCGTGATGATGCCCTCCTTCGCGAGCCGCCGACCCGAGGCATACATCGGCAGAGCGAAGGTCCACTTTACCCTTCCCACCTTGCTAATGCGGCGTGCAACGTCCGTGTCTTCGCCATAGAATTCGATCGAAGTGTCAAACCCTCCCGCCTGTTCAAGAAATGTCCTGCGCACCACGAAATTGCCGCCCTGCAGCATCGCGCCCTTATGGAAAATGTGCTGATTTACGAGATGCGAAAGATAGCCGAACAAATAAAAAATACGCACGAGCGCGCGCTGGAAATATGACAAGTCGTGATAAATAAACGGTCCGCTGAGCGCCGCGAGCTTTTCGTCGCGTCCGAATTCGGCGAGCACGGTCGCGAGCCATCCTTCCGGCAACATCGTGTCGGCATCGATATTTGCAACGAGATCGCCCGTGGAGGCCATAAAACCTGCATGGCGCGCGCGCACGAGCCCTTTCTCCGGTTCGTCGACCACGCGTACCCGCGCGTACCCGCGCGCTATCTCACTCGTGCGATCGGTGCTCGCATTGTTGACGACGATGACCTCCGCGTCAGAGGGCGTTCGGGCAAGCTCGCGCTCCACCGCTTCAAGACACGCGGATAAACGCCGTTCTTCGTTATACGCCGGAATGACGAAGCTGATTCGCATATTCGCCGTTACGCGAATTGTATGTAAGAAAGGCGCCGCGCGCAATGTGCCTGTTTTTAGAAACGATTCCGACTAGCGGATCGGAGTCCAGTCGTCCGCGACGGCCTTGTCGAAGAGCGTCACGCTGATGGTATTGACGGTCCAGATCCACCACAGGCGTGCCCAGCCGATACGGTGAGCACGGCGCGCGCCATGGTACACCACGAGCTTCGGATCAAAATACGTGCGGCCGATTTTTGAAAGGCGGTAAAAAAAGTCGCCGTCTTCGCGCGTGACGAGATCTTCGCGAAAGCCACGCACTTTCTCAAAGGCGTCGCGCCGCACGAGCATAAACTTTCCCGACCCTTCCCCGCGGTGGAGCACATTGTTCTGGAACCGGACGACGGCATTCAAGTAGCCGAAAGAAGCCCGATCGGCCCAGGTCTCCACAGCCGCAAGTGCGCGCTGCGGCCCCGTAACGCCGACAAGGTTCGGATTTTTTTCAAAGTGTGCGAGCGCGCGGCGGAAAAACGCGTTCGGGTCTGGAATGTGCACGTCGGCGTCGACAAACGCGAGGAAATCGCCGTGAGCCGCCTTCGCGCCGTCGTTTCTGCCGATGCCGGCAGTGTGCTTGTCGCCCTCGAACACGACGACCACATGGGCGTGCTCCCGAGCTATCTCTGCCGTACGGTCCGAACTCCGAGCGTCCGAGACGATGACTTCGTGCGGGATGGTGAGTTCGTCGCGCAACTCGTGTATGGTGGCGGCGATGGTTTTTTCCTCTTCGCGCGTCGGGATGATGATGGAGAGCGTCATATTCACCAGTCGAGCGTCGCGAGCTTTTTGTTAAGAGCGCGCAGTGCGAAGAAGAAAAGGAACGGTAGCGCGATGGCAAGGGCTATTTTGAAATCTTTCGGGACGTACTGCAGCAGGTTGCCGAAGTAGTAGCCGACGCCCATGAGGAACAGGACCCATACGATGCCGCCGAGCACGTTGATGGTGACGTAGCGCACAAACGACACGCGCAGCATGCCGGCGACGGTCAGAATGAGCGCCGCGAGCCCGAGCCCCATGGTGAGCTTCGAGATGATGAGAATGCGCAGGTGATACTGATGAAACCGCCGCTCGATTTTCCCGATGACTTCCGGCGTCGCATGTATAAAGTGCCCGAAGCGAGCAAAGAACGGACGTGCGGCAAAATACCCGATGAGATACCACGTGATGTCCGAAAGAACATCGCCGGCCATGAGCGCGCCGTAGGCGGGCCAAAACTCCACCGCGCCGACATGCCAGAGAAGACCGGTCGCCATCATCACCGCCGACCCCTCGAAGAAGGAGCCGAGAAAAATCAGAGCGTATTTCGAACTCTCCAGAAACGCGACGAGTATGGTAAAAAAATCCATGGGTAACGCGTATAGTATACTCTCTTGAATGCGCTTCCGTATCTATGCCTACCGTCCTTGAACCGAACGCAAATAAAGGGAAATCGCTTGAAGCTGCGGTGGGTGGCGTCCGCTATGTGCGCCTTCCTGTCAAAACGCGGCTCATAGGGGCCGGGGATGATCTTTTTGCGCTGCTTGCGGAGTATGCCGCCCCGCACCTCCTGCCGGGCGACCTGCTCTTCGTAAGCGAAAAGATCGTGTGCATTACCCAGGGCCGCATGGTACCCATCAAAGACGTCGCGACAACGCCGCTCGCGCGCTTTCTTGCCGGTAAGGTGCGCAACCATGTCGGAACACCGAAATTCCGCGGCTTCGGACACGGCACCGCTCCGGCAATGCAGCTCCTTATCGAGGAGGCCGGAGTTCCCCGCGTTCTCTTTGCGGCGGCAATAGCCGCCCTCACCCGCCCGCTCGGCATCAAGGGCGCCTTCTATTATCTGGTCGGCAAACAGGCGAAATCTATCGACTGTCCGATGTCCTTCACGCTCGCGCCCTATACGGAGTATGCCAAACGCGCGCCGCACGAACCGGGTAAAGTGGCACGCGAGATCCGCGACCGCTTCAGCGCCGAGACGGTTATCGTCGACGCTAATTATCGCGGCGCTTTTTCGCTCGGGAAATCAACTCCGACGATTTCTGAAAGATTTATCCGCGAACTCCTGCGCGACAACCCTGCCGGACAAGATAGCGAAATGACGCCATTCCTTGTCGTCCGCAAAACAGGCGCTATTTAAGCGCCAGTGCGTTGCCGCCGCTCACAATATCCGCAAGTTCGGCTTGCGTCTTCGGAAGATTGTTTATGGCGACATGGCCAACGACGCGGATGCTCGCGCCGCTGCAGATGCCGAGTATCGTTGCCGCATTCTTTTCGCTGCCATCCGCCAGAATGTAATTTGATTTCGTACTGAAAAGGACATCGATGCGATTCGTATACCGCGCATTCATCGTATCGGCGATAACGCGATAGCCGATAACTGGCGACACGATACCGTACCCGCAGGAATGTTCCTTGGCAGAGGGGCCTCGCACCTCGATAATGGTTCCGAAGGGGAGTTCGTGCGCAAGATCCTGCGAGCGCGCGGCGATAATCTCCGGATTGGAATATGCGCCCGAGGCGGTCTCGAGGGGATTACTGTCGGTCTGCTCCGGTACGGCGTTATAGCCGGTGAGCGTTACCGAACGCATCTGCGGCGCGAACGCTGTCGGCGCAACTGCCTGCGCAGGCAGCGCCGCGAACGCGCTGGAGAAAAGGAAAAAGCCCATAAGGGCTCCTAAAATAGGCATTGATTTGGGTTAGCGAAACAGTAAGCAACTGCCTCGTTATTTAGGATACTAGCACATTGGCAACTCGCTGTCAATGACGCGTATCGTCGCTTGCAGCAGAGATTAAAGAAAGCCCTCTAATTGTGCGTGAGCATAATTAGAGGGCTGGAGGGCTTGTAAATGAGCTGACCGTCCTATTTTCCTGTAGCTTTGCTCCGGGGCGTTCTGGCCGAAGCGAGTAAAACTTACAGGAGGCCGGTGAGCCCCTGGTCGGGATCGAGCTCAGCTATCGTGGGCCCCGGGTAAAATCGACCATCATCTGGACTAATGAACACGGCCCGCTTCCCGCGAAGAAGTTCGCGTGCATCGGGAGAATCGGCAAGAAATTGCAACAGCCCGACGCAGGCAAGACCCGAGGATGGACCGACTTGTGGTTGCACCTCGCTCAAAAGTTCGCGTGTTTTGAGGAACGACTCGTTGCGCCCGATTTCGACAATGGCGTCTACAGCCGATTTGTACGGGAGAGTCACTACTGCGTCCATCTGCTCGGCATCACGCACTCCCGGGATGCGTTTGCCCCGTTTCGGTCGAACTCCGAGCACAATAATGTCCGGGCGAACGCTCTTGAGATAGCGGGATACGCCGGTCACCGTGCCGCCCGAACCCATCCCCACTGCGACAAGACCGAGATTTTCTCCTGCGGCTCGCAACAACTTCGGGCCCGTACATTTTTCATGAATACGCATATTCCCGAGATGTTTGTATTGGTCGAGGAGATGGCTACCCGGCTGACTGGCTTCTTCGAGAGCGACGTCCTCGACCTTCCTTGCCCCTTCCGGGCAGATAAGGCGCGCCCAGGGAATCATCGTGATGATATTCTTTTTAGCTTCCGGCGTATCGCTCGCCATGACTACCTTCACGCGCGAAATACCGAAAGCCGGGGCAAGCAGGGCGACTCCATGCGCGGTATTGCCGCTTGAAGGCACTACGAGCGTATCGATACCGCGGTATATGCCGTTTTCATAATCTTCCATTATCATGCCAAAAGCCGCGACTATCTTGATGTGCGGAAGATTCATGAAGGCAATCGCGGCACCTATCTCGATAGCGCACCTGTCTCGATAAGGATTCAGACGGGATGAGAGCCAACGCACCGAGACGAAATCTTGCGTGTGCGGGTTTAACGCGTGGACGATCGGGTGAGCGAGAATCTGGTCGCATGACGACTGGCTCATTATGTATCTCCTGGAGTGAGAAATGATCGAGCCCTTTCCGTGAAAGGGCTTCCGGTCAGAGCATACCTTTTATTCGCTCGGCCGCCAACCTTTTTTTATTTCAGTAATTTTATTATTTTCGTCCATAAAAACGACTGTCGGGCTCATCTTCACGGCGTCCACCATAGGAACCCACGCTTCGCCGAGGATAATTACCTTGTCGCCCCTTTGAAAGAGCCGCGCCGGCGGACCGTTGAGGATAATTTGCCCTTTTCCTTTCTCTCCTTTCACGATATAGGTGCGCCAAAGAACGGCGTTTGAAACGTTTGTAATCTGCACCATTTGCCCCGGCAGAAGCCCCGCCGCCTCTAAGAGCGCCTCATCTATCGTGACAGAACCGATGTAGTTAAGGTCGGCGTCCGTGACCGTCGCCCGGTGCAGTTTTGCGATACAGACATTTATCAGCATCCGATCATTATACCCCATGCGCATTTTTCACAACAAAATTTCCGGCATACTGGTGGTATTGTAAAGGAGTTCACTTTCCGTTCATGAGCTTGTCTCTCTTAGCGAACATTCTCGCACTGCTCTTTTCTTTCTTCGTTGTCGGGGCTCTTTTTGGTGCCCTCTTCTCCAAGCCGTTTCGTAAAAGACTGGTAGAGGTTCTCCATTTACAACGGTTGCTGCTTGCAAAATCAGATCGTAATCCGATTCTTGCGCCGGGGAAAAACCCATGGACTGCCGAAGCGGTCATGAATCCTGCAGCGGTCGTTCTCGCCAACCGAACTCATCTCATATACCGTGCCGTAGGTATGGATGGCGTCTCCCGGCTCGGCTACGCAGGAAGCGCAGACGGAGTTGTTTTTGATGCGCAGCTTCCCTACCCGGTATATGTCGCGCAAAATCCGCGCAATCTCCCCGACCATATGCGCCGATATTCCCCCATCCTCTATCCCTCCGGAGGGAGTTGGGGCGGCTGCGAGGATCCGCGGGCGGTCGCTCTCGAAGACCGCGTGTATATCACCTTCAATATGTTCGACGGCTGGGATTTCATACGGGTCGCCGCTATTTCAATCGCGCAAGACGACTTCATTGCGCACCGGTTCGGAGAATGGAAAGGACCGCACATCCTGTCGCGCCCGGGAGAGATCCATAAAAACTGGGTGCTTTTCCCGGAAAAGATAAACGGCAGGTTTGCCATTCTCCACAGCATTGCACCGGAAATAGAAATCGCATATCGCGACTCGATTGAGGGCATCGGTACGGAAGAATCCTTTATCGAGAGCTGGGTCGGAGCGCGCGGCGGGCTACCCGCGCGCGAAAATACCTGGGATAGCTTCATCCGGAGTGCGGGACCTCCGCCGGTGAAGACCGACCGCGGATGGCTGCTCCTCTACCACGCAATCGACGAACATGACCCGGGCCGCTATAAGCTCGGCGCGCTGCTGCTCGATCTTTCGGACCCGACAAAAGTGCTTCACCGCGCGGCGCTGCCCATCCTTTCGCCCGACGAACACTACGAGAACAACGGCAAGCCGGGCATCGTCTACGCATGCGGCGCGGTTGTGCGCGACGGGACGCTTTTTGTCTATTACGGCGGCGCGGACAGGGTCGTTTGCGTCGCGACCGCGCCGCTTGGTTCTTTCCTTGACGCTCTTATCGAAGGGGGCAACCCTTCACTCGAGTCGCGGAGTGCGCAAACCGTTTAAGCTAATCCTATGTTCATCGTCCGCCGAGAACCGCATAACCCGATACTTGCCCCGAGACGCGAGCGGCCGTGGGAAGCTCTTGCGGCCTTCAATCCTTCGGTTGTGCGTACGCAAGAAGGCGCGCGGCTCTACTATCGCGCGCTCGGGAATTCGCAGGCGGTGCAAACACCGTATAACGGTCTCTCAAGCATCGGCACCGCGTTCTCCGAAGACGGCGTGCATTTCCATTCGCGGCAGCAGGTAATCGCACCGGAAACCGATTGGGACCGCTTTGGCTGCGAAGATCCGCGCGCGACCTTTTTTGAGGGTCGCTGGTATTGCTTCTATACCGCGCTTGGCGGCTATCCTTTCGGTCCCGATAATATTAAGGTTGCCGTCGCGATTGGGGATGCTCCCGACCATTTTACCGAACGCCATCTCATCACCCCTTTTAACGCAAAAGCCGCGACTCTTTTCCCCGAGCGCGTGCAAGGAGATGTCGTGCTACTGCTCACCGCGCATACCGACTGGACGGCGGAGCATCCGCGACCGACAATCGCGCTCGCACGCGCGAAACAGATTGAGGATTTTTTCGACCCCGAGTATTGGCGCCGTTGGCACGAGCGTCTTGCCGACCACGCGCTCCCCGAAATGCGCAGGAACGATGGCGACCATATCGAGGTCGGTGGCGCGCCGATTAAAACCGAGAAAGGGTGGTTGCTTGTTTATTCATACATTCATGACTACTATGACGAACATAAACGTATCTTCTCCGTCGAGGCGGCATTGCTTGAGGTGAATGATTCTCAAAGGATTATCTCGCGCACAAAGTCATTTCTTGTTCCGGAGGAAATCTACGAACGGTACGGTATCGTGCCAAACATCGTCTTCCCCACGGGTGCGACCGTTGGCAAAGATGGCCAGCTTGAAATCTGGTACGGTGCGGCGGACACTGTCTGCGCGAAAGCGAGCGTGAGGATTGCCGATCTCCTGCGCGCACTCGACCCCGAAGAATCGGCACACCCGTTCCTGCGCGCGAAAGAAAACCCGATACTCGAGCCGCGCGGTGCCGGCTTCGAGAGCCGCGCGGTTTTTAATCCCGCCAGTATCGATATCAACGGCTCGGTGTACATCCTCTATCGCGCAATGGATGCGGCAAATACTTCAACTATCGGCCTCGCGATTTCAAAAGACGGCGTCACCATCGATGAACATCTGCAAGAGCCGATCTATGCGCCACGGGCGGAGTTTGAACAGAAACACGGCGGCCCAACCGGTAACTCCGGCTGCGAAGACCCGCGCATCGTGCGTATCGACGACATCTTGTACCTGACCTACACCGCCTACGACGGCGTGCACGCGCCTTTGGGTGCCGTCTCCTCCATCAGCGTCGACGATTTCCTTGCACGGCGATTCGAAAAGTGGAGCGCGCCCTTTCTCCTCACGCCCGACGGCATTGACGACAAAGATCTCGCGCTTCTGCCGGAAAAGGTTAAAGGGAATTACCTGCTCTACCACCGCATCAATAATCAGATATGCGCGGATCTCCTCCCCGACATCGCCTCGGGCAAGCGCGTCTCTCGCTGTATCGAGGTTGTACAGCCCCGCCGAGGAATGTGGGACGGGCTCAAGGTCGGTATCGCCGCGCCACCTATTAAAATCGGTGCGGACTGGCTTATGCTGTATCACGGAGTTTCGGAACAAGGGACATACCGTATCGGAGCGGCGCGGCTCGATTCTTCCGGTACGTCCGTGCTCGCACGCACTGCCGACCCTATTTTTGAACCAGTCGAACGCTACGAGAAAGAAGGAGAAGTCGCAAATGTCGTGTTTCCTTGCGGCGTCGTCGTCCGAGGCGACACGCTCTTCCTTTACTACGGCGGTGCGGACAAGGTAGTCGGCGTCGCAACCAGCTCGCTCGCACGCATCCTCGGCGCGCTTTCGTATGCCTAAACTTATATTTTTCGACATCGACGGAACGCTCACCGAGAGCAAGCAGCCGCTCACGGAGGAAATGGCGACGCTTCTTGCGCGTCTTCTCGCCGCTACCAAAGTAGCGCTCATTTCCGGCGGCGCCCTGCCGCAATTTCTGAAGCAGGTTGTTGAAAAACTCCCCGAGAATGCACCCTTTGAAAACCTGTACCTTCTTCCCACTTCTGGCGCCATGCTTTACGAGTGGCACAAGGGCGCTTGGAGCAAGGTATACGAAGAGCGCCTCTCGGAAGAGGAAGCGCTCCTCATTAAGAGGGCAATACTTTCCGCCGTTGCGGAAACCGAAGTTGTTGACCTCTCAAAGCCCGCCTATGGGGAACGCATCGAATATCGCGGCAGCCAGGTGACCTTTTCGGCACTTGGACAGCAAGCGCCTTTCGCTCTAAAGAAAGTATGGGATGCCGACCATGTTAAACGCCGGATGCTTCAAGCGGCAGTCGCCGATCGGCTGCAGGGATTTTCGGTATCGATGGGCGGTTCGACTTCGATTGACGTAACCAAACGAGGTATCGATAAAGCATACGGTGTCCGGAAGCTTTGCGAGCGGCTCGGCATCAGTGAGGCGGACGCGCTCTACGTCGGCGACGAGCTTATTGCGGGCGGCAACGACGAAGCGGTCTTTAAGACCGCTGTACGGACAAATGCCGTCTCCGGTCCCGAGGATACGCGACGGGTCATAGAGGCCTTGTTCACGTCCTAGTCGTATTGATTCAGAAGACAGCGGGTGTTTTCTGAATCGATCCTCCTTTATACGCGAGTGAGCCGCACGAGACGAATCGTCTCGAAAGAGTAGCGGTTTTGAAGCGCATGGAAAACGGGCGAGAGGCGCTCGTCCTGCGAAGCGGCGAGCGCCTCGTGTATTTCTTCGGACGCGTCCGTCGCCGGCAAGAGGTGCGCGAAATCCGCGCGCGTGAGCTTTCCTATCGAGGCAAGCTCTTCGAGGTGCTTCACGATGGTTGAGACGGCAAGTCTGCGCGCCTTCGCCGCGTCCGCCAAACTCGGCGTATTCCGCACTGTCTCCAAGGTTTCTGCCAATCTCCCCGGCAGCGCCGTTTCCAACTTCCAGCTCGCGCTCTTTTCTTTGCCGCGCCCGGCTTTTTCCACCCACGCCCCGCCCATCGCCTTTACGAACTTTTTCTGCATTTCTATTACCTCTTTCTCGGAGATGGCTCTGAACGCTTCTTGTGCCGCATCGGATGCGGCGCGGAACTCGTGATCTTTTTCCAAGATCTCCGGATGCACCAAAAACGCGCGCTCGTTGATGCCCGTGAGATGCACGCCGGAAAGCCGGCGCACGCGCGAAAGCGCGACATATCCCTGCCCGTATTCAAATGCTCTCGAGAGATCTATGATCGCCGCGTCCATGCTCATGCCCTGGCTTTTGTGCACCGTCATCGCGTAGCTAAGCCGCAGCGGCAGCTGGGAGATGCTTGCCCTCACTTTCCCCTGCTCCTCGAGCTGCCACTCCATCGGCTCCGCCGTTATTCTGATCCCCCCTCTCGTCTCGATTATCGGCATTCCTCCTGCATCAAATTCGTATACGACACCGAGCGTGCCGTTAACGAACTTCCCTTGCGGAGAGTTTTTGGTAAACATCACCGCCGCACCTTTCTTCAACTCCAAGATTTCAGGCGAAAGACACCCGCGTACGAGTCCTGCCACGAGCGAATCTTTTCCTTTGCTCGTCATAAGAAACCTCCTTGGGAGGCCGGGAAGCTTCGCGAGCTCGTCCGCATTGATGCGGTCGACGTCCGCATTGTGCGAAAAGAGTTTCGGCGCGTCGGGAGGAAGCGCAGCCGTATCAGTATGGCGCGTCATGAGCAGTTCTCGATGAGGTTTTGCGACACGTCCTTCGCGCATTGCGGAAAGCACGCCGAGAAATTCGCTATCGTCCTGCCGGTACTGCTCGGTGAGATAACACGTAATCGGATTGAGTTCGCGCCACGTCGAGGAACCGTACGCAAAGGCGGCGTCGGAGTTCCGCGAGACCGGCGGCAGCTGGAAAAAATCACCCACGAGGACGACGGTGATTCCGCCGAACGGCTCATCGACGCGCCGCACTTCGCGGCAGACGGCATCGGCCATCTGGAAAGTCGTCGCTGAGAGCATCGAGATTTCTTCGATGATAAGTACCTTTGCTTTCTGAATGCGCCGTGCGATGTGTTCCTTACCGGCGATGTGATCTACTTCCGCAGCGGAGAGCGCCGTGCTCACGCCGATGCCGCTCCACGCATGGAGCGTCATGCCCGCGACATGCGTCGCCGCAATGCCTGTCGCCGCCGTCACCGAGGGCTCGATGCCCGAGGCGCGCAGCCACGCAATGAACTCGTTTATCGTGTACGTCTTGCCGCTGCCCGGCTCGCCGGTCAGATACACATTCGCACCCGTCTTCAATATTGTGAGCGCCTCTGCCTGGGTCATCCTCACACTCTACCAGAGAGGGGTATTAGTTCGGTACACACACTCCGCCCTTGTCGGCAATTGCGCCGAGCTTGCAATGGAATCCTGCCCTACAGGTGGGCGCATTCCGGATGAACCCGCCGCAGGAGGCGCCCGCGCCACCGACAGACGACTGGCTACCCGCCTGCCCGTCCGGTGCGACCGGAGTCTCGGAGAGCGCCGTTTCTATATGTGTTTGTTCCCAGAGAACGCCCAAGTTGAACGCGACGAGAAAGGTTGCGAGGAACACCGCCACCGCGGCAAGCTTCGAATACCACGTCACCTTATTCCATTCGATGGCCATGGTTATCTATGCGCGATGCATTCGGTTCCAGATGAGCGCGAAAATATCCCCTGCGACATATCCAATGATGGTCGTCAGGATGACGAGCGTAGCGGCCGCGGTGAGGTCAAAGGGTGCCACGATGTAGGACGTGCTCATCATGTGCGCCCATAGGATGAAATTTACAAGTGCCTGCGCCCACCCAAACGCGACAAGAACTGCCCAGATAAGATGCGCGCCACCGGCAAATACACCGACGGCAAGACCTGCACGACGAGGATTCAGCTGGTTCATAGCGATATTATTATCATCCGGTTAATGCGATAAGTATACACCCGCAGGCGGCGCAGGAATCTGAAAGACGACGGACACGCCCGAGACGCTCACGCTCGCAAGGATTGACATCAACTCCGCTTCCACCCGTGTGCGATCGGCGTCGGTGAATTTTTGTATCGAACCGGCAGGAAAATTCGCATACTGCGACTCGCCGATGCGCGTTTCAAACTCCGTACAGTGGCCGGCGGCATAGAGGCGATAAAGCGTGCCGGATGCATAGTGGCCTGCTGCGGCGCCGTCCACCGGGAAGGCGCTTGTGGCGTAGACGGTACCTGAAGAAGTAGTCGTCGGGGGGCTGGAGCGACCGGCAGGTGGCGTAGTAAGACAAGACTGTTTAGAGGCGAGGTCGCCGCGTGCTTTGATGCGCAGCCCCGCGCTTTCGAAATTGGTCCCAGAAAAGTCTGGGCTCTTGTTGTACAGGCAGTAGTCGAAATCCTCTTCACAGGGTGGAATGTAGGAAAGAGTGAGCACCTGGTCGGGGGTTGTCGCAAGTCCATACTTTTCCGTCGAATACGTGAAGCTCACGCCCTGCGGAGTCGTGATGCTCGCGATTGGCGACGTTGAGGTCGCTGTTGATGTTTTTGCGGGCGCGGTAGAAGCGGGTGCGCCTTTGCCCTCGAAATAATACGCGAGACCGATTCCAGCTAGTACGAGTGCACCAAGTACGAGCCAAGAGCTTTTGTTTCTCATATTTTGCTTCATCGTACTTTCTCTTTCGAGAAGAAATTAGTTGCTAGCGGATACCCGTATCGCAGGAGATGGTGGTCGAAGCGTACCCGCTTGCGGGGACCGAAACAGTCACCGCCGTACAACGCGGAAAGGTCTTGCCGTTTGTCGCCTGGAGTGTGTAGGCGCCGGGTGGGAGCGAAAACTTGAATGCGCCGCTTGCATCAGAATTCCCCATGAGGAATACCGATTGCGAACCGGTATGGTAGACGGCGATGGCGGTTGCGTATGGCTTGTCGGCACATGAGGGGTCGGGTGGTATGCGCTCGACCGGACACGTCGGACCAAGCGAAACTATGCCTTGCACGCCCGAATCGTAGGGCAGAATGCTGTTGCCGGTACCGGTTGCTGTATCCGACCCAGGACAGGCTGCGTATTCACAATTGGGTCCCGTGCGCCCAACTGAAGAGCCGTCGGGACAGAGCTTCGCTTCCTGCGTGCATCCTTGAGTGCCCGTCGGCGCCTTCGCGATGCGTACGTCCCATACCCACAGCGCTATAGCAGCTGCCAACACAAGCGCACCAAGGCCTATCGCATACCTTTTCATGCGGTAAGCATAGCACTTGTCGATGGCATCTTGGGAGATGCTATTACTACCACCATTGCTTTTTCTTCAAACTCTCTAATGTTACCGGCTTGTGAAAGTCAGACTTTCACGGAATTCGCCCGACGGGAGGTGTAGTACTTCCAAGTGATGAGGACGAAACTGAGAACGGTGAAGATTTCTCCTGCCAGGCGCGCAGTATCGTCTCGATTGGTCGACAAGAATGAACCCACAACCGGCTGTGTTGATATAAAGATAAGCAGAAGTGGTACTGCCCATACCGCGAGCTTAAGCCACGATTTGAAGACAGGATTGGAGACGAAAACAAGGATGATGGTGATGGGAAGGAGGTAAAGGGCGAAGAAGTAGAGGGGGTAAGTCACATAAGGAATCATCCGGTCTAATACAGTCCGATTGCAGATATGGCCATCGGCAGAACACCACTGACTAAAATTCCCAAATCCGACTACCAGAAGCACAAGTACTACCGGAATACTTTGAGTAAGTTTTTTTTTCATTTTGGAAGCTAGTGGCTGATAAGTATGTTCCCCGTCTCCGTTGTCATATAGGGTATCACCATCCCGGGAACAACTTCGCGCGTGTCGTGAACAAGGTGTTCTTTTTCATCGCCGCGCCTGTTCCTTTTCTCAGTCTGCGTACTCGTCGTAATAATCGTTCGATCCGGTTTAGACTGATAGCGGGCAGTGATGGTTGTCGTTGCGGTATGCAAGACCGACTCGAGAGTTTTGTAGTCACCGGTGTGCGATCTTCCCCAGTTGAATGTGAGCGTTGTCTCGGGCAGTGTGGTCGTTGCTCCGTTGTACGCGAGTGAAAGCACGTCTATAGAGAGACTGCCTTCGTACGACAGCGCGGTCGTGTAAGAGACAGCGGTCGTGTTCCCTGCCATGTCGCGCGCAATGGTGGTCGTGACTGCTTCGTGCGAGTCTCGCCCGTCTTCTGCGCGCCCTTTTTGTTTTTTCACAAAGCGGGCCGGCTGTGCGGTAGTAGAGGTAAGTGTTACGGGGCCCTGGTCGTCGGTGCCGGTAATGGCGAGCGATTGTGTAGTAGTGCTAAACGTCAGATGTAGCTCCGGCGGTACTCTGTCGAAGACAATGGTGTCGCCGAGCTTCGGCGTGATGACGCTATCAATCGTCCCGTCTCCGTTTTCATCAACATTCATGGGCGACAGCATCGAGACATCGGTTGGTACCATCATGGTGACCGTGGTGCTCGCGGTTGTCGGGACATCTGCGACGGTGCTCGAGGCGGTAACGGTGTCGCCGGCTCTCTCCTGCATATCGAGCGAGAACACGCCGCTTGAAAGCCCGTGCATCGTGAGCTGGTACACATTCCCTTCGGGAAGGGTGACGTACTTCACCTCGCCGAATTCGCCATAGGTCGAGCCGGGGATATTTTCGGTAACCGAGCCATCGGGGCTCATGCCCGTGACATTGCCCGAGCCATCGGTGAGCTGGAGCGTGAGAGGTGAATGGAGGAAGTATGTGAGCTTCTTCGTTATGTCATTGGGCAATGGCCGCGTGGTTTGAATATATGACGGAAGCGTACTCGTACTATTTTCGATGAGGTTCTTGATGAAAGCTTGAAGGGAGGGGACTTCAAACAGATCTGAATGCGTGCGTTTTATTTTTGTAGCATTATAGTAGGAATTCAAATCCACCCAATAATCCTTCACGCTCGTGCTCGACGTCACCAGAAACACACTTGGCACAGGGACGGTACCGTCTCCGTCTTCGATAGGAATTGGCCTATAAAGCCGTTGGGTGCCGAGTAACCACGACTGCTGCGAGTAAAAGTCGATACCCGCGACCGTATCAACTCCCCAGCCGGCGATCTGGTCTACCGTAATGCCCGCGGGAGGTGTCCAAGAGTCGAGAGCGTCGTGAGTGCTTGTGGCGTAGCTGACGAGTACCGGATTCAATATCTTCGCTGCAGAAAGATCTCCATCAGCGGCTTGTGTGCGTCCGCCATCCTTGGCAAGAAGGAAATCGTCTAGTTCGGACTCTGTCCCGATAACGCCGCCATACGCGGCACGCTCGGTTGCGTACCCATCGCCCTCAAAACGTGCGACTGGATGAGCCGGGTCGTACATGATACTGTCGAAATAGGTCTGGGATGGGAGCAGGTGGTACGCCATCGGCGAGTTCTGGGAGAAGGTGCGAGCCGCCTGGTTTGAGACAATCTGAATGCCGTGCGAATAAATGCCGGCATTATCTCCCACGAGCAATGCGCCGACGGCGTAAGGCGCGCCGCTCTGCGGTACCGCAACCATAATGACCTTGTCGACGAGTTCTGCCGTCGTAGTCGCGCCGAGTTTTTGCATGAGCGCCTTGGCGACGAGACCGCCGTTGCTGTGTGCGACGATGGTGACCTTGCCCGTCTTCGAGCTTGCCGCGAGTTGGCGAAGCGTCTGCTCAATATAAGGCGTATCCGTCGCCTCTTCATAGTAAATCTTGCCATTGCGCTCGACGCCCCTGGTGAGCAGATCGGGAAGCGAGAGGCGCCAATCATACGCGACCGGATTCCAGTCATTAATCGTGCCGCCTGACTTGAGGGCGTTCATCTCGTCGATGAACGATCGGTAGATGTTGCCGCCGCCGGCCGAGTCAAGGATGTCTCCTTCCTTCGTATAAATATCTGAACATGAGCTTTCTCCGTTCGAATTGAGTGAAAGGTCAGCCACCTTTTTATCTCCAGCACCCCACGCGGCACTCCACAATCCATCATACGGCTCCCACAATTTCTCCTCGGCCGACTTACCGCAGCCGGTACTCTCATACAACCGACTCCCCTCGATGCCTGGCAGGAAAAGAACGCTTGAAACACAGTTATGCGTACATGCGACGACAACCGTACGCGATGCTGATGAGGTAAGTCCGCGCGAGTTGGTGACCGAATATGTAAGAGTGGTGGTGCCTAGAGTATCGGTATTTACAGATCCTGTGACCTGAACCGCACTCGTAATGTCTCCGTCAATGCTGTCATGTGCTGTGGCACCAGGGTCGATAAAAGCGGAACCGAATTCAACAGTCGTGGTTGCATTACCGAGAATGACAATTGAAGGAGACGAGTCGTTGCCGGTACACTGCACTTCGCATATTTCTACATAGGGCAGCGTACCATTTGAACCGAGCCAATGATCCGCTCCGTATGCCGCCCACGAAGGGTAGAACCATACCCAAAAATTAACCGCATCGCCGGTACTGAGAGTTTTAGCGGGGATTGTGGGGAGTACGTATTCCTGCAGTGAGGAAGTGGCGTATACATTGAGTCGATAGATGTCACCATTCGGATGCTGGATTATGTTTTGATTTGTGTCATATGGATTGGTCGCCGGATCGGTTGCGGCCATGAGAATATCGAGCACCGGACTCACCTGCCCATTCCAGCGCGCCCAGATATGGATGGTGGTACTTGCATCGGTAGTGAAATCTGGCTGGCTCCATGTTCCTATCTGAATAATGCTTGAAGTTGAAGTTCCGCCATACCAAGGGTTGGTTAAACTTGGGGTGTAGACGAGAACTTCGTCAGGGTGAATTGCGGCAGAACTCCAGATGGTAGAGGCATGGACAAACGCTGGCACGCAAAATGACGTGGCAACAGAGAACAGCCCAATGAGCGAGCGAGCGCGCATTGTCTCCATGGTAGCACTAAGACGTCTCATGTGGGGGTATACTGTATTCGATGAATATTGGCGACTTGAAGACTGTGCTCAAGCGCGCCCTGCGGGGCGAAGTGACGGACGATGTGCTCGCGCGCAAAGCAGCGAGCCGCGATACTTCCCTCTTCATGCGGATGCCGGAACTCGTCGTGTATCCAAAAAACGCAGACGACGTGAGTGCGGCAGTAAAAGAAGTTCGCGCCGCCGCAGACGGCGGCGCATCTGTCGCTCTTGCGGCGCGCGCCGCGGGAACCGATATGTCCGGCGGCCCACTCACGGACGGCGTGGTGATCTCCTTTACGGAGCACATGAACCACCTGCTTGAAGTGGGTGACGATTATGCCGTCACCGAACCCGGGGTCTACTACCGTGATTTCGAGAAAGCGACGCTTGCGAAAGGGCTCATCCTCCCCTCCTACCCGGCGAGCCGCGAATTGGCAGCTATGGGCGGCATAATCGCGAATAATTCTGGCGGCGAACGCACCCTCAAGTACGGCAAAACTGAGAAATACGTCGAAGAACTCGATGTGGTCCTCTCCGATGGCTCGCAGTGCACCTTCAAGTCGCTCACTTTGCCGGAACTCGCGAAAAAGAAGAAGCTTGAAACGTTTGAGGGCCGCATTTACCGTGCCATGGACGCGCTTCTTCTTGAGAATGCTGCTCTTATTCGCGCGCACAAACCGAAAGTATCGAAGAATTCAGCCGGTTATGCGCTCTGGAGTGTGCGCGACGACGCGGCAGGCACGTTTAATCTCGCGAAGCTCGTCTGCGGCTCGCAGGGAACGCTCGCGCTCTGGACGAAGGCAAAGCTCGCCCTCGTGAAGCCGAAGGAGCATCGCGCAATGCTCGTCATTTTCCTCTACGATCTCGACATTCTTCCAGAGATAGTACGGCGCGTGCTTCTTCAGGACCCGGAATCGTTCGAATCCTATGACAATCACACGTTCGAGCTCGCAGTGAAGTTCCTCCCCGAGATGCTCCTGCAGATGGGTTTTGCCAAGGCGGCTCGGCTCGGCATCAGTTTCGTAGCCGAGGCGGCGATGATCGCAACCGGCGGCGTGCCGAAGATGATCCTTATGGCGGAATTCGCCGAGGACACGGTGGCCGAGGCGGATCGGAAAGCGCTCGCGGCGAAAAAGGCTCTCGCCGACCTCCATGTGCAGACGAGGATAGAGAAGAATGAGAAAGAATCCGAGAAGTACTGGATTATACGCCGCGAGAGCTTTTCGCTCTTGCGCAAGAATCTCCACGGTAGGTACGCATCGCCCTTCATTGACGACTTTGTCGTTCCCCCCGCAAGTTATCCGGAATTCCTGCCGAAATTGAACGCGCTTCTTGATGAATACAAATCACACTTCATTTACACTATCGCCGGCCACATCGGCAACGGCAATTTCCACATCATCCCGCTCATGGACCTCTCCAAAGAAGAAAACCGAAACGTTATTCTCGAGCTCGCACCGAAGGTCTACGAGCTTGTGATACAGGAGGGCGGCACGACCACGGGCGAGCACAACGACGGAATCATCCGCACCCCATACCTCCCGATGCTCTTCGGACCGGAGATGGTCGCGCTTTTTGCGGAAACGAAAGAGATTTTCGATCCGCAGAACATATTCAACCCCGGGAAAAAAGTCGGTGGGGGTTTCGCCGATATTAAGAGAGACATGATTACCGGATGATACAATGGAAAGAACGATGCGCTCTTCCCTCCTCCGCACGCTCGCGTTTTTCGTCGCACTCTTGGCACCCGCATCCGCCTTCGCGCACGAGGTGTACGTGCTTCCGCAGGACGCTATACGGCGCGCACTCCAGATGCCGGCATTTTCCGAGTGGCAGACGATTTTCGCCAACTTGAATCAATTCTTGTTCTGGGGTTTTATCGCGGCGCTGCTCATCTTCATCGTCTTTTTCGTCTCTATCTCGAGACGGCTTGAACGACTCTTCGGTCCCTTTCTCGCAAAACTGCCGCCTTATGCACCGGTCATAACCCGCGTCACCATAGGCATTGCTCTCATTGCCGCAAGCTATCACCAGGCGCTCTTCGGACCGGAACTCCCGCTTTCGGCGACCTTCGGCGCTTACACGAGCATTGCGACCGCTCTCCTCCTCATCGCCGGTCTCATGATTACGTTCGGTTTTTATGCGCGTATCGCTGCGCTCGTCGCGTTCTCCTTCTTCGGCATTGAACTATGGGCGCACGGCATCTACATGCTTACCTATGCCAACTATCTCGGCGAGCTCATTTTGCTCCTTATTCTCGGCGCGCACCAGCTCTCCTTCCACAACAAGCACCACGATGCAGAGCGATTGCCCGGATGGCTCCGCCGCGTCAAGAAGAGGTTTACACCTTATGCGTTCCTCGTCCTCCGCATCACTTTCGGCATCTCGCTTTTTTACGCCTCCTTCTATGCAAAGATTCTTTACAACAACCTTGCACTCATGGTGGCGAGTCTCCCGCTTGCCGGGCACACAAGCAGTCTCGCGCAGGTATTCGGCTTTGAGCCGCACTTTCTCGTGCTCGGTGCGGCGATAGTCGAGATACTCATCGCTGCGTTCTTTATTCTCGGAATCGAAATACGATTCACTTCTCTCTTCCTCCTTTTCTGGCTTTCGCTCTCGCTCCTCTACTTCGGCGAAGCGGTCTGGCCGCACGTTGTCCTTATCGGCATCCCCATCGCCTTCATCTTCTACGGATACGACAAGTACAGCCTTGAGGGACGCTTCTTCAAGCGGGGCGGCCGCGAACCGGTGCTCTAACGCACTTGCGAGATTTCTGGTATCCTCGCTCTATGAAACGCGTTTTTGCCATAATCATCGTCGCACTTTTGGCGCTCGGCATGATCGGACTCTTTTTCCCTGCCTTCATGTCCAGCACGCACTAGGAAGCTGTCGTCGCAAGGTCAAGCCACTGCGCTTGATTAAAAGAACGAGAACCATCCCGAGAAACATCCTTCTGTGTTTCTCCGGATTTAATGGCTGTGGATAGTATTGTTTTGTTATAAAAATGGATTCCGTGCCAAGTGGTACGCAACCACGCTCCCCGCACTATCCCCAGCGCTTCTTGCGGCCTTCGCATATTTCTGTCATACTGCTGAAACTCGCAGAGTATTCGAGCTTCGCACTCTAAAAGAGCAAGCAAAGTTTTCAGTTTCGGCGAGATTAACCGGTTTAGATCTACACATGGATAATCAGCAGCAGTCAGTGCAGGGAAACAAGCTTTACGTAGGCGGCATTCCCTATCGTTCGACGGAGGATGACTTGAAGAAGGCCTTTGGTGAGGCCGGTTCGGTTGTTTCCGCGAGCATCATTAGCGACCGTATGACAGGCCGCTCGCGCGGCTTCGGCTTCGTCGAGATGGCCTCCGAAGCGGAGGCCCAGGCGGCCATCGATCGTTGGGATGGCAAGGAGATGGATGGGCGCACGCTCTCGGTCTCTTTTGCCCGCCCGCAAGGTGATCGTCCTCCGCGCCGCGAAGGCGGTTTCGGAGGCGGTGATCGCGGTGGCTTCGGCGGCGACTACAATCGCGGATATTAATTCCCTCGCCGGAACCAAAATCGCCCGCGCTCTGCGCGGGCGATTTTGTTATATGGTAGCGTTCTTTACATGACGAAAGACGAGGAGCGGCTCTTAAAAGAAAAGTACGCTGGGAAGAAAACGTCGGAATTTGAGGCGGATAGGCACCGACTTACTCAGCACCCCGTCGGGTGTCCCGATGCGGGAGGTGAGCCGGTGGCGTATGTCATCGGCTGGCAACCATTCCTCGGCTTGAAAATCCATCTCGACTCGCGGCCGCTTATTCCCCGCCCTGAAACGGAGTGGTGGACGGAGGAAATGCTCCGCGCCGTGAGCGAACGGTCTGGCCGAGCGCAGCGAGAAAGTCCGGGGACATTTGCGAAAGGCGCGGGGCATTTCCGATTTCTAGATTTGTGCGCAGGATCGGGTGCTGTCGGCTGCGCGGCGCTTGCACGACTGCCGGAAGCTCGCGTGTATTTCGGCGAACTCGACCCTGCACATGATGCGACGATACGAAAGAATATTCGCGAGAATGGTCTTGATGCGGCGCGCGCCCCGTTAGAGACGCCCGCTGCAAGCGGGCCAGGCGTCGGAGACGCCTTGTCTCTAACGGGGCGCGCGGACATTCGCATCGGCGACCTTTTCGCCCCTTTCGGTGACATGAAATTCGATGTTATCGCCACAAATCCGCCTTATGTTCCTGAAAACCGCATGCTTCCCGAAAGCGTTACTGGCTATGAGCCCGCACTTGCGCTCCGCGCGGGCACGGATGGGCTCTCCCTCATCAGCCGTATTGCAGAGGAGCTGCCGCAGCGCCTTACTCCGGGCGGGGTCGCATGGGTCGAATGCGACAGTGCACACGCGGAGGCGGC
>JAGXBE010000025.1 GCA_018971265.1 Patescibacteria group bacterium | reverse complement strand
CAAGGAAGAGCGCGCCGGACTCTCTCAGTTTCCGTATGACCGTCGCATCATAGGTCGCGCGATAGTTCTCAAGCATTTTGCTCGCGGCGCTCGCGATCTTCCCTTCTATCAAAATATTATTCTTCACCGCAAGCGGAATGCCGCAAAGGAGCGGTGCTTTGTCGCCTTCCGCATCGATGCGTTTCTGTGCGGCGGCTATCGCCGCTTCGTCGGCATCAAAAATTTCCAGAAACGCGTTGAGTTCCGGATTTTTTCCATGTGCGGCAGATGCGCACGCATCCCAGAGCTCGCGTACGGTGAGTTCCCGCGCGCGCAGCGCGCGGGCGGCGAGCGCGATGGTCATTTCATTCGGCTTCGTCATGCGAGATGATCTGCTTCACCGAGAGCGCGTCGCCCTCGCGTGCGGGGAACTGTTCTGCGATTTTTTCAGTATACGCGCCGGGCGCATGCGGCTCGCCGTCCTCGCGCATGATGTTGCGCAAGCGCGGTTTTTCTACCGCCGCGCCCTGAGGAAGTTCAACTGTTTCAAGCTGGCCGACGTATGCCAGTACCGCGTCAAATTCGCTTGTGAATTTTACGAGCTCACTGTCCGCTATTGAGATGCGCGCGAGCGCCGCAAGCTTTTTTACCTCCTCTCCCGTCGCCATTACCGCACTCTATCATGCGCGGAGCTTCTTGAGGAACTCCGACTCTCCTATAACGGGAATGCCGAGCTGTTTTGCCTGCGTGAGCTTGGCACCGGCCGCTTCTCCCGCAACAACGAAGGAGGTCTTGGATGAAACCGCTGCGGCCGACTTGCCGCCAGCACGTCGGACGAGCGCTGCGGCCTCTTCGCGCGAAAGGGTCGGCAACGTGCCGGTGATGACAACCGCCTGCCCGGCAAGAGGACCCTTCTCCGCCGCAACGACTGGACGGATAGTAACGTGCTTCTCAAGGCGCGCGATAAGTGCACGGTTATTCTTGTCTTTGAACCACGCCGCGACAGAGCGACCGATAATCGGACCAATACCGCTTGTGCGTATCAGGGCCTCCTCGCTTGCCGCGGCGATTCTTGGGAGCGTTTTAAAATACTTCGCGATAAGAAACGCCGTTTCGCCGCCAACGTGCGGAATGGAGAGCCCGATGAGAAGCCGATCGAGTGGCACGCGCCGCGCGTCGGCAATAGCATCCATCAGATTTGCCACCTTCGTCTCTTCGAATCCTTCGAGCGCAAGCAGCTCATCTTTCGTGAGCTCGAAAATATCGTCGAGGTCGGCAATGAGATCGTGTTCCATGAGAGTTCTCACTGTTTCCTTGCCCATCCCGTCGATATCGAGCGCGCTTTTTCCGGCAAAATGGATGAGCCGGCGCGCCTGCTGCTCGAAAGAGCCCGTTTCCTTGCAGCGGTGCGCCGCTTCGCCGGGCATCCGCTCGATCTCGCCCGTACCGCCGCAAAGCGCCGAGTGCTTCGGAAAACGCCACGGTTTTGTGTTTTCTGGGCGCATTTCTTTCAAAACCGAAACGACTTCGGGAATGATGTCCCCCGCTTTCTGCAGGATGACGGTGTCGCCGATGCGTATGTCTTTTTCTTTTATGAAATCCTCGTTGTGGAGCGTCGCGCGCGCGACGGTCGTGCCGGCGACCGCGACGCTCCGCAGATGCGCGACCGGCGTCAGTCTTCCGGTACGCCCGACCTGGAGCGTGATGTCTTCGACCGTGGTCTCGACTTGTTCAGGAGGAAATTTATACGCGATACCGAAGCGCGGCGCCTTGCCGGTATAGCCGAGCGCCTCTTGTGCCGCACGCGCTTCGACCTTCAGCACGATGCCGTCGATCTGATAGTCGACCTTTCCGCGCGCCCCGTTAGAGACGCCAGTCGAAGACCGGTCAGGAGCCTCTGGCTCCTTGTCTCTAACGGGGCGCGCGCTTCCTTTCCATTTCTCCCAATACTCAAAGATTTCTTCGAGGGAGTCCGCGTGCCTGTGTTCGGGATTGACCGGGAGACCGAGCGCGGCAAGATACGCAAGTTCTTCGCTCTGTGTTGAGGGAAAGCGCTCCGAGGTCGTCGCGACATCATAGAGAAAGACGCCGAGCGGGCGCGCTGCCGCAATCTTCGGATCGAGCTGGCGAATGGAACCCGCCGCGGCATTGCGAGGGTTCGCGAAGAGCGGTTCGCCGGAAGTCGCCCGCGCGGCATTCAGTTTCGCGAAGCCGGAACGCGTAAGATACACCTCTCCCTCGGCGACCAGGTCGATAGGGCGTGCGAGCCGCTCGGGAACGGATGCAATCGTACGGATATTGTGCGTGACGTCTTCGCCGGTGATGCCGTCTCCACGCGTCGCCGCGGTTATGAGGACGCCCTTCTCATAGGTAAAAACGATTTTGAGTCCGTCTATTTTGAGCTCGAGGTCGTACGTCGGCGCGCTGCCGAGTATCTTGCGCACGCGCTCGTCGAATGCACGAATGTCTTCTTCGGTAAACGCATCGTTAAAGGACCATTGGGCTACGGCATGTCGGACTTTTTTAAGAAATGGCACGGGCGCGCCCGCGACCACCTGAGTCGGCGAATCTCTCGTGATAAGTTCCGGATATTGCTCTTCGAGCGTTGCGAGCTCGTACTTGAGCGAGTCGAGCGCGTCGGGCGAAAGCGAGGAAATATCTTTTTCATGCTGTAGCGCACGATATTTCGTTATTGCGGCGCGAAGCCGTGCTGCGCGCGCCTTCGTCTTTCGTGGAGCAGCCATATATCGCCACTATATCAGCTTGGCGATTTTAGTAATGGGCGCTGAGACCGCGCGAAACAAAACGCGCTCCCCCTGGGCTTGCTACCGTACTACAAGAAACGTCATACCCTTGCGAAAAAAGGTATGTTGTGTTTGTGCTTGATGACGGTTTGTAGACCGTTACATCTGCGCAGCGCTTCCCGGAATCAAGCGAGAGGCGCGTGCTTGAAACCCACTCGCTCAAACAGGAAGGTTGGTCGTAGCAATTGGGGCCCGGGCCGGAACCGATGGTTGTCATGCTGCCGTCGCACGCAAGTGCTCCCGGGCTGGAATAATTGTTGAATGCGAAAAGATTTTGCTGTTGGTCGGCATATAGGGCGCATTCGAGCGCAGCATCTGCAGCGTAGAACGCATATTGGGACTCAACGGCGGATGAGGCGAGTACCTGCTGTTTATAGCCGAGAGAACCGAGAGCGAGACCCATAGTAAGCATGACCGACATAAAAATGAGGGCTATGAGGAGCGTAAATCCTCGCGAGACTGGGCCGTTTTTGTGCTTCGTTTTCATTGCCATGGTGTAAGGTGGTCGGTAACGGTCACGGCATACGGTATGCCATGGAAGCTCCATGCTACCGTCGAGACAATCCGCTTGTCGTTCGCCGAAACGTCGACCGCCTGGACCGTGCGCGTAAAGACTGTTTTCACGCTTCCGGAGAGATTCTGCTGCGTGTATACGCCGCTCGCCAAATAGAGCGGCGTACAGGAATTACCCGAACACGGCTGCAGCGAGCATCCGCTCCCCGCGGGTCCCGTACACATGCCCGCGGGTGCCAACACAGGATCGAGCGTGCAGGTCGTAGTGCGACACTGGGTAATCGAAGAGCCGTCTGATCCGGAAAGGAAGTTGTTCCATGCGTTACTTGAGATGCTGCCCCCTGCCGCGTATGCGGCAAGGTATTCGTTGTCGCGCATCGCGCGCACGTATTCGATTCCTTCCTGCGCGAGATACGAAGCGGTAAGTTCGTACCGCGCACCTTGCGCGGCGGTGATGGCACGGCTTGCGGTGAACAGCGGTCCCACGACCGCAAGCGAAAGTATGGTAATGGCAACCATGGTCTCGATGAGGGTGAAGCCGGTGAATTTTTTCATACTCATAGGTCGGAGCCGCGCATCGTTGCGCCAGTCTCGACCGTGAAAGGTTCGGTTTTCCCGGGACCGGAAGAAACTGTGCCTGAAACGATTATGGTAACGCGCGCCTGCCGGTAATCACCTGCGGTCGTCGGCTTTGTGCCGTATGCATAAAACGTGAGCGAGGAGACGGTCACCGATGGGTCAGTGAGCGTGCTGAGCACTCCGGCCGTATTTTTCTGAATTGAAGATCCGACAAGACTATACGTGACCGTGGCGCCATTCTCGTCCAGAAGAGAGAAGCTGGTTCCGCCAACGCAATCGCCTATGCCGGCACAGTTGTAACCGGATCCGGTACGGATGGTGCGTGTCATACTCTCAAGCGCGAAAGAAAGATTGTTGATGCCGGTGGAAATGGATTGCGCTTGCCGATTGGCGCCGATCATAATGAGATACGCGCCTGAAGCGAGCACCATGACAAGCGCGAAGAGTCCGACGGCGACAACGAGTTCAACCAGCGTGTATCCTCTCGATTTTTTCATGGGCATGAGGCGGCGTTTGCCGTTATTTCTCCAGATGTCCCCACGGAAACAAAACGCGAACCGCCCTGTGGCGAGGAGAGGGTGAGACAAGCTCGTGTCACCGGAGATACGGTTGAATAGGAACCGTTCACGCTTATGAATGGGTCCGGGTTCGGGCGCGAGAAGATGATATCGAGAGAGCTTAACCCTCCGCTTGCGCACGACCAGACGCTGAGTTGGTATGCGCAGAAATCACTTATGGTGATGCCGTTGCCGAGCGCATAGCTCGTGACTTTTTCACCGGAACCTGCGTCATAAACGCAGTTGCCCGGCCTGGCGTTCGGAGCCGACGGGTCCGGGTTCGGATGGCAAGCCGTCGAGTTCGATGATTGCGGTGATGTGTCCGCAAAAAGAATGAAGGACCCGGGCGTCGCTTTTTGGAAATCAATACCGTATCCCGCATTCGCGACGGACCCCGCGACGCGGTTACCGAGACCGTACGTCTCGGCGCTCCGCAAGGTAAGCGCGACATCGTACGCGGTATTCGCGAGAATGAGCGTCTTGTTGAAAGCGCTCTGGCTGGTGAGCGCAATTGTGGTAATGATGACCATAATCGCGAGCACCACCAGAAGCTCGACGAGGCTAAATCCGCGGTGCCGGGTTCGCCCGGAATGTGAGCCATCGTCACCCTTCACTGAAAAAAAGTGGGTGATGAAATTGCGGTGATGATGAAGGGGTTCCATTGGGTAAAGTACGCGAGAAGAAAGCCGGTCGCCAGAAAGGGCGCGAAGGGCACCTCAACCCCCATTCTAGAGCCACGAGGCCTCCGTGCCAACATGGCTATACCGATAACCGCACCGACCCAAAACGAAAAAGCGAAACCCGGAAGTGCGGCGGGGCCAGCAAGGAGCGCAAGACCAAAAACGAGCGGCGCATCGGCAAAACCCATCGCTCGACCGCCTGAAAGGAGGTGGACGAATAGGAGCGAGAGCGAGAGAACGAGAGCGACAGAAAACGAAACTCCGAACGCAACAAAATCAGGCGCCAAGAGGAGCCCTGTACCGGCGCTCGCGAGAACAAATACAGTAAGCGGCACCGGCGGAAGTACTTGGTGCATAAGGTCATAGAGCACGAGCGCAAAAAGCGCTGCGAACGAGAGGAGCATAAAAGGAAGCGCGAGAACGAAACCAAGTCTCATATACGCAAGCGCAAACAAGCACCCCAAAAGGAATTCCGTGGCAGGCGCCGTCTGCCGGAGACGCACCCCGCAACAGCGTGCGAGCCCCGCATATGCAAGATATGAGACGATCGGCACGAGCGAGAACGGTGAGAGCGCAACCCCGCACGCATCGCAGTGTGAGCGACCGGTGAGGAAGCTTCCGCCGGTATTGAGCCGCGCGACGAGTACGCCGATGAAACTCGCGGTGACAGCACCGAGCACGAACAGCGCTGCGAGTGTGAAGAAGAGCATGGAGGCATCATAACAGAAATCCGCGGCATCACCGCGGATTTCTGTTATGGTTCTCCATCTTAAAATTTATGGGCACACCGTAGCAGTACCGAGGGCTGAAGATTCAGTCTTTCCGACGCTTGTGCTGTCAACACACCAGTAATTACTGCTGCTCACCAGCTGCGCAGAGACGGCATACTGCGTACCGAGAGCGCTCACATTGCAAGTCACCGAACCGCTCGTCGCGACAGCAGCTGCGGCTGCGCGCCTTATGTTCGAGTCGTTGAACATGTTGTCGGTCGCTGTGCACGAGCTTTCGAGCGCTGCATTCGCCCCATACTTGTTTCCGCCGACGCCACCATAGTAAAGCTCCGCCTGTGTCCGAATCGTGTCTAGATTCGACTGTATTGCAGCGTCGCTACCCTTCTTGCGCGCCGAGTTGAGAGAGGCGAGTACGACTGCCGAGAGAATACTAATGATGGCGATAACGACGAGGAGCTCGATGAGGGTAAAGCCCTCTTGTCGCGCTTTCATGGGTGAGCCGACTTTCGGCTATGCCCGTTTAGGGACAGACCGAGAATCCGGCGGCAGATGCCGTGGTTTCGTTTTTCGCGCTGCCAGTCGAGTCGACGCACCAGTACGTTGTTACTGCCGGTGCGTTTAACTGCGCCTCTACGGCATAGGCCGAAGTAGTGTTGCCGCAAATGACATTCGCTGCTCCGCCAGCGGCGTTCGTGGCCCCAGCGACTGCTTTCACAATCGTCGGGTCACTAAAGAGCGTACTGGCTGCGCTGCAGGTGTTACCGGTCACGGTGCCATAACTATTTGCGCCCGTACCGCCGTAGTAAATCTCGGCTTGCGTCTGGATTGTCGAGAGGTCGGATTGTATAGCGGCATCGTTACCTTTTTTGCGCGCCGTGTTAAGGGAGGCAAGCACGACTGCCGAGAGAATACCGATGATGGCGATGACGACGAGGAGCTCGATAAGGGTGAAACCTTGGGAACGATTTTTGTACATATGTATTGTATGGCTAATAGCTTGATTATACGGCATGTGGACGAACACAGGAGGCGGGGTGTGGATAAGAAGGTTTCCTTCAAGACTCACTCCAGTCCTAAATGGCGCCCGCAAGATTATAGATAGGTAGAAGAACTGCGGCGAGAAGGGTGCCGACCCCGAGACCGAGCATTACTATCATAACCGGCTCGATGAGACCGACTAGGGTGTCGACCGCATTTGATACTTCGCGATTATAAAATTTGGCAAGTGTGATGAGGATTTTTCCGAGTTCGCCGGTCTCTTCACCGACTCTCGTCATCGCCACCATGATGCCCGGTATCTCCGGATGTTTGCCGAGGGCGTTTGATATGGAAGAGCCGCCTTTGACGTCCACGGCAACCTCGCCAAGCACGCTCGCGTACACGGCATTGTCGACAACAGATGCGGAAATATCGAGTGC
>JAGXBE010000024.1 GCA_018971265.1 Patescibacteria group bacterium | reverse complement strand
TCCGGTATGCGCTCTCTCGGGAGAAAAATGTTTTGGAGCGCTTTGCTCAAACCCACTCGCGCCTAGCGGCGCTCGGGGATGTCGCGGCGCTAGCTTACTCCCAAACATTTTTCTCCCCACGCTCGCTAACCGTGTTTCAATGATCGGCGCAAGCCAGATGAGCCCGGCGGTTGCCGCCGCCGAAAGGCCGAAGCCCGGATCGAAGACGAGGTAGAGCGGATTCCACAGGAGCATGAGCGTGATAACAAAAAGGAGTGCGCGACCGGCTGCATACGTGCGTCCGCTTGCACGCGCGTAGAGCGCGATGAGCGCCATGAGCATAGCGCGCAGTGCGGTTGCCGAGACGCCCGCAATGAGCACGAAGAGGGTGAGTGCAAGCGCGCCCGCAGCGGCACCCCATCGCTTCGAGAGTTTCGTGCGCGCGAGCGCGGCCATCACCCACTCCGCGACAACCATCACATTGTAGCCGGAGAGGACAATTATCTGCACGAGACCGGAGCGGACGAACGCGTCTTGCAGGTTTTTCCCGAGGCCGGACTTCCCTCCGATGACAATGCCCCCGGCCAAGGATGCGTACGGCTCGGGTAGCGCCACTGAAAGTCCGTCGAGAAACGCATGCTTCACGCGTGCAAACGCGGCGGGCAGCGAGTACCACGGTGCACTCGATTCCACGCGGATGAATGCAAAATTGAGGAGGAAACGCACGCCGTCGCGTTCGAGGTATTTGTCATACTGGAAGATGCGGCCGCCTTCGCTTACAAATGGTTGCGGCACAAGGAGCGTGCCCGAAACATTCACCCGATCACCCACCGCGACGCGGGGAGAGCGTGGTGCGACCGCGAGCACGTTCGTCGACTGCCCGCCTGACTCAACGCGGATTGTCACGCGCTGATTCGCATCGCGCACATCCGGATCGCCCACGACGACTCCCTCATACGAGACGCGGTGTCGAACCTGGTTCGCAAATATTTCCGGCAGCGGCGTGTCGGCGAGCGCCGCGCGTAGCATGCCGAACGCGACAAAAATACAAAAAACCGCGCCAAGCGAATACGCAAGGCGCGGTTTTAAAAATGTCGCCGCTGCAAAAATCCCCGCAAGCAAGAGCCAGAACGCGATTGGTTCCCATCCGAAACTAAAAACAGATTTTAAAAATATACCGCTCGCAAGTCCTGAAACAATGGCAACAAGCAGGGTCATGCCCCGCGATCCATAGCTGCGTTCGCGAGGGCGTCGGCATCACTGTTCTCTGCACGCGGGACATGCGTGAATGAGACCGTGCCAAATGCAGCGGCGGCATGTATGAGGCGTGCATACTGATTTTTCATCGTCGGGTGCTTCACTTTGTAGACGCCCTTCATCTGCTTTACGACGAGCTCGCTGTCCATCTTTACGACCACATCGGTCGCGCCCGCCTTCCCCACCCCGATGAGTTTCGCGAGCGTCTCGAAAGCGAGAATCACCGCTTCATATTCCGCGAAATTGTTCGTACGCGTCCCGAGAAATTGCGAAACGCTCGCCACCGAATTGCCGAAGTGGTCGCGGATCATGGCTCCCGCACCCGCAGGCCCCGGGTTTCCTCTCGCGCCACCGTCGGCGTGGATGGTGAAATGCATACGGCCCACTATACCAAGCGAATATCAAGAAGTCGCAGGCGGACGGAAGCGCCGCGCGAGAAGGTGTCGCGTTCGAGATGCGCGAGCAGGTTCGCGCGGCCTCCCGCCGCGAGCGCATCTCGAGCACGCGCGACAGGTCCTTTTGCAAAGAAAGCGATCGCGTCAATGCCCCCCTTCCCCTCCCGAACATCAATTTTTAATTTCAGATGTTCCTTCCCTTTCCCAAAACGTGAAATCTCGCGCACGACAACCTCGCGCAACAGAAACACGGGCTTGGGATTTTGCATGCCGAAGGGCGCGAGCCGTTCTATTTTGTTCAGAAACGCACTCGTTGCATCTTCCGGTGTGATCTCGGCATCGGCGTGCTTCGAGAGATCGTCTCCAGACGCGTCCTCTACCGAAATGCGCGCATGCGCCTCGACGAGCCGGTCCTCGAGAAAGAACACCGCATCATCACGCACGGTGAAACCGCCCGCCGCTGCGTGCCCGCCGAATTCGACGAAAGTTTCTTCCGCCGCACGCATGAGAGCGAGTGCATGTACGTTGCCGCTCCGCACCGATCCCTTGATGCTCATGTTCCCCTCGCGCCCCCAGAGGAATACCGGGCGCCCATATTCATCCGCGATGCCGCTCGCGACGAGTCCGAGAAGCGCGGGCCGCCACGACGGGTCGCCGAGCGCGATGACACTGCGCACTTCATCCCGCTCCTTCAAGCGTGCGTGCACCGCGCGGGTGAGCGCTCCCGCTTCCGCTTTGCGTTGCCGGTTCGCTTTTTCCAATTTTTTTGCGAGCGTGTCGGCTTCGTCCTCGCTCTCGGTCGTGAAAAGAGCGAATGCGTCGCGCGCGTCTCCCATGCGGCTCGCGGCGTTCACGCGGGGTGCCAACATGAAACCAACGTCGTCTTCGGTGAGCGTGCGCTGGTCGGCGCGTATCGTGCGGCAGAGTTTCTGAAGGCCGAGCCGCGGCGACTTACGCATTACAAGGAGGCCGTACCTTGCGAGCACTCGGTTCTCGCCGACAAGCGGCACCATGTCGGCAATGGTCGCGAGCCCCACCATATCGAGAAGCCACTTCTCCCACCCGGGAGGAACTTTCTCACGGAGTTCCGGCGCGCTTGCAAGCACGGCGCACACAAGCTTCCATGCGACGCCCGAGCCGCAGAGCCCGCGGAAAGGGTACGTCTCGTTAGGGCGCGCGTTTGGGTTTACAAGTGCGAACGCATCGGGAAGAGTCTCGCCTGGCAAATGGTGGTCGGTGACGATGACCTCCATACCGAGTGCACGAGCCCGAGCGATTGGTTCAATGTCCGTGATGCCCGAATCAACGGTGACCACGAGTTTCACCCTGTGCTCTTTTGCGAGCTTCTCTATGCCTGCGACGTTTACACCGTACCCTTCCCGGTGACGGTGCGGAATATAATTTTCAAAATCCGCGCCGACTTTTTTGAGAAAGTCATGAAGGAGCACGGCACCGGGGATGCCGTCGCAATCATAGTCGCTCCACACCGCAATCTTTTCTTTTGCAAGAATTGCATCGGCAAGTCGTCGCGCAGCTTTTTGCATCTCAATCATGAGAAACGGGTCATGCAGGTGCGCGTCATAGGAGGGATTGAGAAATATCTCGGCATCTTCTTTGGTCGTGATGCCGCGGCGCGCAAGCAGCGCCGCGGTGAGGTCGTCATACGGAGCGAGCTCAGCGCGCAGCGTCTCGTCGAGCGAATCGTGGAGCGGGAACATGGTGTGCCGATTGTACCAGGAATTGATTGGAGGTATCCTATGCGACATGAATGATTGTGTTTTTTGCCGGATTGTTTCCGGATCCGTTCCTGCGCATCGCGTGTACGAGGACAAAAAGTTTCTCGCCTTCCTCGACATTCGTCCGCTCTCGCCCGGGCACACGCTCGTCATTCCAAAAAAGCACCACCGCTTCGTGTGGGACGTCGTCGACATCGGCGGCTATTTCTCCGCTGTTCAGAAAGTCGCGCATGCAATACAAAAAATGTCCGGCACGGATGAAGTGTTTATGAAGGTCATCGGCGAAGAAGTGCCGCATGCGCACGTATGGATCTTTGCCAATCCCGACAAGGCCACGGGGGACAAAGACGCGTTCACGGCGAACGCCGAAAAAATTCGTCAGGCGCTTGAATGAGGGTCAAGGGCGTCGATGCCGATAAGGGTTCCTTTGGCGAGGAAGTCGAGCATGGCGCCCCCGCCGGTTGAGACGAAGGAGAATCGCGGCAGAAGCCCGAGATTTTCGATGGAAGCGACCGTATCTCCCCCGCCGACCACCGAATGTGCATCCAGACTAGCAATAGTACGCGCAAGCGCGTCGGTTGCGTCTATAAACCCATTCTCATAATTTCCCAGGGGGCCGTTCCAAAGGATTGTTTTCGTTTGGCGCGCGAGCTCGGCCAGGAGAGCGCTTGTCGCCGGCCCATGATCGAGGATAATTTCATCCGGCGCCACTTGTTCGGCGGAAACGACGCGCGCTTCAGCCCGGGCGTTCATCGTGCCTATAGCGGATGCGCTTACAACAAAGGAATCGATGGGCAATATAAGCTTGGGATTTGCCAGAAGCTCCTTCACTCGCGCCGGATCGGTACCGGAAACGAGCGACCGCCCCACCTCCCGACCCGATGCCTTGAGAAAATCATTCGCAAGCGCGCCCCCCACGAATACCCGGTCGTAAGTTGCAAGAAGCGCGGTGAGCACCGCCTCCTTTGTGTTGAATTTCGCGCCGCCAATAATCGCAAGTGCGGGATGCCTTGGGTTCAGTGCCGCCGAGAGGGCGGCAACTTCCTCTTCAAGGAGAAATCCCGCGTAGGATGGAAGGAGTTTGGGTACGCCGATTATCGAAGCGTGCGGGCGATGGCAGGTATCAAAAGAATCTTCGACGAAAACGTCCGCCAGCGCTGCCAATTCTTTCGCAAATACCGTGTCATTTTTCTGTTCGCCGACGTTGCGTCGCAAATTCTCGAGGACAAGCACGGTTCCGGGCGCATTTTTACGGATTGTGTCGCGTGCTCCCGAGCCGATCGTCTCTGGAAAAAAAGAGACGTTGTTCGTGAGTGTCGCAAGCGCGCGTGCGACCGGCGCGAGCGTCTCGGTCCCCTTCTCTCCGATGTGGCCTATAAGCACGACCTTTGCGCCGCGCTCGGCAAGGAACCGGATAGTCGGCAGGGCGCGTCGCAGACGATAGTCGTTTGCAACACGGTCATTCTCAATGGGCACATTGAGCGCGCCCCGCACGAGTATCGGGATATTTTCAAATACCTGAATATCGCGAAGGGAACGCATACTCAAACGAGTTGTTTTACGAGCGAGGCAAACATATGCGAGTCGACCGAAGCGTGTCCGATGAGGAAGCCATCGACACCCGTGCGTGTCGCGAGATCGTGCGCGTTTTCCGGCTCGACTGACCCGCCGTAGAGCACGAGCGAGTGCTTAGAACTTTTCCCGGGCAGAAGTTCCGCGAGCACTTTCCGTATATACAACACCATCTCCGTAAGATCGATCGGTTTCATGGCACTGGCGGAAGTCTTGCCGATCGCCCAGATCGGTTCATAGGCGACGATAACTTTCGTCCGGTGCTTGGGCGGAAGCGATGTGAGGGCGACGGTGAGCTCTTCTCGCACAAAAGAGAGATAGCGCCCGCCGTCGTCGTGCTCGCGCTCGCCGACGCAGAGAATGGGCGTGAGGTCGTGCGCAAGCGCGCGCGCGAGCTTTTCGGAGACAAGAGTATCCGTATCCCCCGCCGCTCGCCGTTCGGAGTGTCCCGCAATAGCATAGGATGCTCCGACAGACGCATACGCCTGCGCAGTTATTTCGCCGGTTGCCGCTCCGCCGGTCGTTACGGAAACATCTTGTGCGGCAAATGCGACCGCGGATCTGTTCCCCGCTGCAAGCGCGCCGAGGAGCGGCGCGGGCGGAGCAAGGACAATGGTACACGCAACCTTCCCTGCCAGATCTTTACTTACGGCCAAAAGCCTCTTCGCCTTCGGAAGGTCTTCAACATACGCTTTCCAGTTTGCAACGATGAGCATGTGTTTATGATAGCAGGTCACGCGGATGCTCGGCATCAACGGGAAATAGAGTAGGTGTGCGGCAAGATAGCCCAAGATCCCCCAGGACCACTAGAGAAGCTCTGATTCTGTAGACCACTTACATACGTCACGGTCGAGTTCGGGCTCAACGTGAGTGCATAGGCGGTAATTTGATTCGCTCCGGCATTATTGTTCACCAGGACCGTGCCCCTTGACGCATAGAGGATAACGCTCTGGGCGTTATTGCTCACCGTGATGGCGGTAGAACCAGAATTGGTGCTGAGAACCATGGGGTAGCTTCCCGCGCTGCCGTTGCCCGAGACCGACACATTATTGGAAAGTACGACGGTGCCGCTGGACGCTTCGCTGCCAGGGACATCCGCGATGATAATGGCTCCTTGATTGCCGGTGGCCGGGGAGACCGTGAGAGAGGAATTAGTTCCGAAATTAATGTTGCCCCTCACCCACACCACGCCGCTGAGTGCCAGGGTACCTTTCACAGTGAGATTGCCGTTTATTTCCTGGGGGCCGAGCGTCTGCGAAGAATTCACGGTATACGGCCCGGCGATAACCCCCCCGTCTGCAGCGGTCGACTCCCATGCGCTTATCTGAGCATTTGAAATAGGCATGTTTGCCGGGGCCGCATCGGCACTGCCGGGATATTGCGTGCCGCCAACGGTACATCCGGATATATTTTGGTAAAAAGCATTTTTACCGACCGTGCAGTTCGAGAGCGTGTGCGCCCATGCCGTGCCGTTGACGATGATGCCGTTAATCGAGGTCGCCGGCGTCCCGCTTGCAATGGTGGCATCCCCGGTAATTACTCCACTGCTGCTCGTACCACCACCGGAGATACTGCCGTTAGAGAATAAATTGCCGTTTATCTGCGAACCATTGCTCATAGTTACGCCGCCTGCCCCGATTTGTACGCCGTAATGGAAAGAGACCACGGAGGTATCGAGTCCCACGAGCACTGCCACCGTTTTGGTCGCCACGGGGTTCGTTGCGTTTGGAACATAGCCGGTGACCGTTAGACGATCGGTGTTGGTACTCGTGTTTGAGACGACGACCGTGAAGACTCCGTTTCCGAGGACCGTATTCGTCTCCCCGGTATAGCCCTCGCTGTTATTCAGCTGGTACACCGCCTCGTCGATGCCGGCTTCGGCAATCGCAAGTGCCTGCGCGCTCTCAACGCGATACCGTGCGCTCTGCGCCGCGCTCGTTATGAAGTTCAAGTATGCGGCGCCCGCAGCGAAAAATATCCCCAGAAAGACAAGTGTCAAGATAAGCACGTATCCTCGGGAAAGCATGGAGAGATAGAGGCGGTGGGACATATTTCGATTAATAATTACGCAACCGTATCTGCTCGCGCAGATGGTCAAGAAGGGTGTCCTGCTTCACTTGCGCCTGCGTTTGGATATCGACAGTGATGGTGTTGACCTGAGTGAAATCGGCACTGCTGTAGGTGAAGGTTAGCATGCTCACGGTAGAGCTCAGTTGTTTCGTGCCGGAAACACGCCCGCTCAATGCGTTTGCCTCGAGGATACGATATGCGTTCGTGCCGACGGTATAAAATGCCGCGTAATCATAAGTATTCGCAATGACATCCCCGGAACTGTCGATAGAGGGAATCTCAAGAACGAGCACTGTTGATGACGAGGTATACGTCGCGCTCGAAAAGGCGTGTGTTTGCAGTACGGCATCGGCGGGAAGCGCAAGAGAGTTTATCTCGCCGATGAGCGCACCCGCCGAACCTGAAGATTGTTCAGACATTTGCTGGTACGCCGAAATCGCATTGAAGTTATAGATTAAGAGGGTGAGGGCGAGCACCACGCTGGTGCTGACGGCGATTACGATTAACGTTTCGATGAGCGTAAAGGCGTGCCGCGGCATTTGGCGAATTATCATGGCAGCCCTCCCGTCTGGGTGATAAGCGTCGAGAGGGAGACAGTGCTCGACGCCGCAGAACCGGCGTCCATCCATATGACGTTTGCGGTT
>JAGXBE010000023.1 GCA_018971265.1 Patescibacteria group bacterium | reverse complement strand
CATGCAATATGCGCCGAGGGGTCGGCCGCACCGCCTTTCGTCTTAACGAGCGCCGAGAGGCGCAGCGGCACCTCCAACACGGCGCTTCGGTCCGTACCTGCTTCAATGACGAGCACGGAAGGCGGCGGCGTATAGGCCGCCGCACCCGTTGAAGAAACCTGGGTGCTCTGCGTTGATGACGCCGTAGCGGATCCGTTGTCGGAGGTACCCGCCGCCGTATCTCCGACCGTGATGAACGGCGCAATTCCCGCATAGGTGCTGGGGCCGATGCCGCTCACATTCTGAATGTCTTCGATACTGGCAAACGGCCCGTGTACGTCGCGATATTCGACGATTGCCGCCGCCTTCGACGGTCCGATGCCCGGAAGCGTGTCGAGGAGCGTCGCATCCGCGGTGTTGATGTTCACGAGCGCCGCTGCCGCGTATACAAACGCGGGGAGGAGGGTGGCGAGAGCGAGCAAGCCGAGGGTGCGCATAAAATTATTATGTCTCGCCTTTGAGCACCTTTCGCAACTCGTTCTCGGGAACTTCAAAAGGCGGTTTTTCTTCGGCTTTCGGTACGAGAGGGTTCGAAGAAGGCGGCTCCGCCATTGCGGGCGCGGAAGGAGAACTGTTCTTGGCGAGAACGGCGCTCAACGTTTCCTTGAGCGTATGCTGCTGTTCGACTTTGCTCTTCTCGGCTTCCGCCGTGTTCTTCGCGGTCACCTCGCGCAGAATTGACTTGAGGTCGTCGAGATTCTTTGCTGTCGGGGTCGTTTGCCTGTCCTCCGCGCGTCTCGCAAGGGCGCTTGCATCTCTGCGTCCGCCAAAGCGCGAATCATGCACCTCCGCACGCCTTTCGCCAAACGGCTTCACGGCTTTGTTTCCTTGAGAGTCTGGCTGCTTTATAGTCATGTTCTGCAAAACGGGTGGCTGATGCTTCGCTCGCGCATCTTGATGCGCTATGGGTCCTGCGTCTGTGGAAAATTCTTCCGCAATCGCCCTTTCGATAGGCACGCGCGGTGCGGCAAATCGCGCTCGCGACGCGGCTATGACTTCTTCGCGATAGGAAACCGGCGGCGCCTCTATCGGAGGAATGGTTACTGCAGAAAAGGGAGCCGATCCGACGCCGTCTATCATAAGCGTCAGGTATATCTGACGCTTATCGAGCGACACGATATCCTCCTTCGTAAAGTGCGGCATAAAGATGGTCTCCAGCACCTCGGCATCAAAAGGTCCGACGCGAAACACGACGGTCGTGCCGACATTCCCGAAAACGGCGTCACGGACCTCCTCTTCCATCTGTTCTATGTATTGGTGCGCAATGACGAGGTTCAGTTTGTATTTGCGCGCTTCGGAAAGGATTTCCGCGAAGGTTTCGTTTGCGAAATTCTGGAATTCATCGACATAAAAATAGAAGTTCGGGAGTCGCTCGAGTTTTTCCGCAGGAAGATCTGCGCGGCTCATCGCGGCAAGAAAGATGCGTGTCGTGAGCATTGAGCCGAGAAGACGCATGTTCGTCTCCCCCACGAGCCCCTTGGAGAGATTGATGATGAGTATCTTCTTTTCGTCCATCATCGTGCGTATGTCGAATGAGGATTTCGGCTGACCGATAATGTTCCTGATAAGCGGATTGCCGGTGAACTGGCCTATTTTGTTCTGGATTGCGGGCGTCGCCTCCTGTGTGTAACGATCACCGTAGTTGGCGAATTCCTTCGTCCAGAAATCCTTCACGACCGGATCTTTCACGTTCTCGACTACTTTCTGCCGATACGCCTTGTCGGTATACATGCGGTTGACGCCGAGCAGCGTCGCGTCCGGATACTCGAGGAGCGCAAGCAGCGTGTTTGTGAGGATGTACTCCATGCGCGCGCTCCACGCGTCCTCCCATATTTTCTTGAACGTCGCCATGAGACCGGACACGACAAGGTGCCGCTTGTCGTAGCCGACGTCTTCCATCACGTTGAACGCGATGGGGTTCCCCATGTCAAACGGGGCGAAGTAGACAACATCCTGTATGCGGTCCTCGGGAATATACTCGAGCAGGCGGTCGACCGAGCCGCCGTGCGGGTCGAGATATGCGAACCCCTCGCGGTTTCGCAGGTCTTGAATAGCCATATTTTCAAGCAAAGTCGACTTGCCCATGCCGGTCTTGCCGATGACATACATATGGCGATCGCGGTCCTTCGCCTTGATGCCGAAAGGAATGTGCTTTCCGCGTGAATCGGTCGCTGCAAAATACGTAACACGCTCGGGGTTATCCATTACTCCGAAGTATAGCAAAACCCGCGCGGGGACGGCGCGGGTTTTGCGTTTCGAGCACGCTAGATCGGAGAAACGCCGTGAGACGGCTCGCTTGCGGCCGGTTCAACCTGGGTTTCCGGTGCGGGCTCATCCGCGCGCGGCGCGGCGCGGCGCGGTTCGCGCGCGCGGAGTATGAGGCCGATGCCAAACACGCATGCGCCAAGCACGACTGTAAGCAAAGAACGCATAGCTGACGGAAACCCCGAGTAGGGTACGAGCATGACAAGGATGCCGAGGAGAATAAGGGCACTTGTGCGGGACATGATTTTTTCAGTATATCAGGGCGCCACGATGACGACAAATTCTCCGCGCACCGTTTCCGGATGCGCGGAGAAATGCTCGGCAACGTCAGACAAGGCACCCGCGACCACTTCTTCGTGGATCTTGGTGAGCTCGCGGGCGATAGTAACTCGTGATATCTGGAGAGACTCCAGCTCTTTCAATAATTTCACTATGCGATGCGGCGATTCATAGAGCACGACCGGGATCTCGCTCGTCGCGACTTTCTTCAGTGCCGTCTGCCGCCCTTTCTTATGCGGCAAGAATCCGAAGAAGGTGAAGCTGCCCATGTCCATCCCCGCGATGGAGAGCGCGGCGGTGAGGGCGGAAGCGCCTGGTATCGTTTCTATCTTTGCCTCGGGCAAGTGCGCGCGCACCTGCGCCACGAGCTGCGTACCCGGATCGGAGATTCCCGGAGTCCCCGCGTCGCTTACCAAAGCAATGTGCTCACCCGCCTCAAGGCGCGCGATAACTTCGCTTGCTTTTTTCAATTCCGTCGCCGCATCGAGCCGCTGGAGCGGTTTTTTTATTTCGTAGCGAGCGAGCAGTTTTGCAATGACGCGCGTGTCCTCGGCATAGATAACGTCGCATTCCTTGAGCGTCCGCAGGGCGCGCAGCGTTATGTCTTCTAAATTCCCTATCGGAGTCGCGACGACCGAGAGTGTTCCCATAAGGACACTCTACTCCCGAACGAACGAGAAACAAGCGATCGGAAACATTGCTTGTTCGAGCGGGTGGTGGGGGAAAGCCGTTCTGCTGGCTTATCGTATACGACCCGGGAGGAGCATATTGATTTTTGCGTATACATGTGCTTTAATTATCGCCGGGTCATTCAACCACGGAGGATGTGATGGGCATGAGCGAGGTCTTTGAGTTTGGCAGAAGCTTGGCCCCGTATAATTGGATGAAGGACTTCTCGGTCGGCGAGGAGGACATCCGGAGGTTTGCGGCGGCAATCGGGGATGAGAATCCGTTGCATCACGATAGCGAGGCGGCAAAAAAAGCCGGCTTCAAGGGCATCATCGCGCCGGGAGTGATGACGGCCGGATTCATTTCCGCTGCCATTGCACAGGAAATACCCGGGGTTCTCGTTTGCCGGATAGAGATGGCGTTTAAGACGCCGCTCTACGCCGGATCACGACCGTCCGTTTTGTGCATCGTTTCAAGCCAGAAGGGACGGCTCGCCAAGGTCACCGTCTCCGTCATGGACGGATCGGATATCGTGGCGAAGGGATCTTGCTTGCTGTTGCTTCCGGAAGCATGATGCGGCACCCCGTGTTCAAGCGACCTCTTCGGAGGTCGCTTCTTATTTACCTCGTACGATACCAACAGGATGTACTAAAAGTCGCGTGTATACAAGGCGACGATAGCGCGCACCGGAGTCCCGTCCGACCGAGCTCCGAAGGTCACGTGGTGATTGATCGGGGTCTGCGTCTCGGAATCGTTACTCACCGCTTTTTCCCCACCAAGAAAAAAACCTATGTGCGGATGCGTTTCTCCGCTTGAGAGCAAGAGCGGTTCCCACACGATGATGTCTCCCGGCATGGGGATTTCGGTCTTACGCCAGCCGGAACTCTCAAGATCGCGCACTAAACCAGAAACGGTAGCATGGGGCGTTGCGATGAGCCGGAAGAAACACAAGATCGACGAGACGAAAAACGCGCATGAAAGGTCGCCATCGCGCACTATGTCCGTCCGTTTTCCATCGACTGCCGCGTAGAGATTTCGAAAAAGGCGCGTGCCTTCTGCGTTGCGCACCATCGCAATGTAGGACTCTTTCTGGAGGATAGCGCCGACATGGGGGGTGCCCATGCGTCCCAGTATACACGCGGCTGCAGAGCTTTATTTTATCCCGGATTCTGCGCGACGAGCCGGTCGGCGACCTTATAGATGTCGCCCGCGCCCATCGTCATGATGGCGTCGCCTGCTCCGGGGCGCACAAGCGCCTGCTCGATGGCGTCGAAGGAGCCGAGCGCGACTGCGTCCGTACCGTTCGCCCGGATACGCTCTGCAAGCAGCTCGCTTGAGACCGAACCGTCGTCGATTTCGCGCGCGGCATAAATAGGCGCGATAAAGACCTTGTCGGCGTCGCCAAAGGCGGCCGCAAAGCCGTCGAGCAAATCGCGCGTACGGCTGTAGAGGTGCGGGTGGAAAGCCACGAATATTCGACCGGCTGTTTTTGCGCGAAGCGCTCGGAGCGTCTCTTTCGCTGCTGTCGGATGGTGCGCGTAGTCGTCGTACACGTCGGCACGGTGAACAGTTTTTCCTTTGTATTCAAATCGGCGCCAGGTGCCCTGGAAGCTTGCGAGCGATTGCGCAATCACAGCGCCAGAGATAACTGGGAGCGCAGCGCGGGCGGCCGCTGCAGCCGCCCGCGCATTGCTCTGGTTGAACTCGCCCGGCAGGCGAAGCTCATACGCAGATTCTTTTGTGTAGTCGATAACGCGCGCTTTCGCCCCGGCGAGTAGCGGCCTAATGTTTGGATTGCTCGGATCCGTCACGATTACGCCATCTTCGCTTACGCGTTCAACCGCTTTTCGGAACGTCTCCTGAAGAGCTCCAAGCGACGGGAAAAAGTCCGTGTGGTCCCATTCGAGATTATTGATGACAAGCACCTCGGGCGAGAGCTCAAGCAGATGATCACGATATTCGCACGCCTCAACGACGAAGAGGCCGGAGGCGCCGGGCACATAGTTGCTGCCGAAGTCTTTCACTATCGAACCGATGATTGCCGTTGGCGCGGCGCCGGCGTCCGTAAGTATTTTCGCAAGCATACCGGTCGTCGTCGTCTTGCCGTGCGTTCCAGCCACCGCAACGCTTCGCTTCCCTTCCGAAACTTTCCCGAGCATTTCAAAATATGAAAGTTGCGGGATATTGAGTTCTTTCGCACGCGCGCGTTCGGGATTGTCCTCCGGTACTGCATCGCTATATACGACCGCACCCACGCCTACGGAAACATTTTCGGCGCGCTGCGGCACTGCGACGCTGATTCCCTTCCTTTCGAGCAGCTCCGTTACCGGACTCCTCTCGCGGTCCGAACCCGTAACGACGACACCCCTGTCTTTGAAATATTGCGCGAGCGCCGACATGCCGATACCGCCGATGCCGATGAAATAGGCTGCTTTTACCGCGCGACCGTTAATCATCATAGTCCTTGTACGATGGCAGCGAACTGATCTCCTCTATCGTATTCGTTTTTGAACATGCCGAAGGAGGCGAACGCGGGAGAAAACAGGATGTTGTCACCCGATTCCGCATGCACAAATGCATCGGCAACTGCATGCGAGAAGTCGTCGAAGACGGGCGCCTCAGGAAGCAACGTACGGAGGGTGTCCGTGCCCGTGCCTGCAAGCAAGATAGTCCGTTTCACCTCAGAAAGCTTCCCGAGAAGTGCGCCCATGTCGAGGCCCTTGTCGGCACCGCCCATGATGAGTACCGTGCGAGCGGTGCCAAGGGCAGAAAGGCCGGCGAGCGTCGCCTCGGGCGTCGTCGCAGTCGTATCGTTGTAGATTTTTATGCCGCCGACCTCGCGCACCAGCTCCAGCCGCCCCGGGACGCCCGTAAACGACTCGAGAGCCGCGCGGCTCACCTCGTCGGAGATTCCATACGCACGGACAGCAGCGAGTGCAAGCGCGGCATCGTAACGGTTATGCATTCCGGGGATACGGAGCGTCCAGGTGTCGGGGAGCTTCAGCTCATCGACGACAACCGCTCTGGATTCTATCTGCTCGCCATATTTCTCGATGACGGTCGGCGCGCACTGTTTGCCGAGCACAAGCGTATCGGCCGCTGTCTGATATAAAAATATATTCGCCTTGTCGGAAAGATACGCTTCCGGATTATTTTTATAGTAGTTGAGGTGATCCGGATAGAAGGTGGTGAAGACGGCGATGTGCGGGCTCATATTCGCTTCGCCGAAGCCCTGCAATTGCCATGAGTCGAGCTCGAGCACGGCAACATGTTCCGACGTTACCTCGCCAAGAAACGCGAGCGTCGATACGCCACGCACATTACCGCCGAGAAGAACCTTCTTTCCCGCAGCTTTCAAAATCGCGTACACCATATGCGCCACGGTCGACTTGCCGCGCGTGCCCGTGACACCGAGAACGGGGATACCCGAAATCTCCGCAAAAAGGTCGGCGCTCATGCGGACCGGTATCCCGTGCTTCTTCGCCTCCGCGATAAACGGCGAGTCAAGCGGGACACCGGCTGCCTTGAGGACGAGGTCGCAGTCGCGAAAGTTTTCAAGCTGGTGCTCGCCGAGAATGAAAGTGATGTTCGAGAATGGTTCGAGCTGTGCTATCGACTCCGCAAGCTCCTCGCGACTCTTGAGGTCGGTGACGACGAGTTCGGCGCCGCACTCGGCCAGATATCGCGCATCGCCGACACCTCGACCCAGAAGGCCGAGACCCATCACGGTAATCCTTTTCCCGCGAAAATGCGCCGAGGCATCCACCCCGTTAGAGACACGGCTCGCAAGCGAGCCGACAGACATTTTCAATGTCTTGTCTCTAACGGGGTCCATACCTACGAATCGTAGCGCACCTCTTCAAGTCATGCACTGAGCGGACTATTGCAGACAGCTCAGCGTAGTCGCCAGGTCTTTATGCGTAAAAGCGAGTGAAGTCTTTGGGAGTTCGACGACCTGGTAGGGCGCAGTGAGCGACTGTGCGAGCAGGCAGCTGCCGCCAGGCGACGTCAGTGTTATGGTTACGTCGCGCGTCGCAGCATCCTCCACGTTCGAAACCGCAATCGTATACCCGGCGGTCGGTTTTTGTCCCGCAAAAATAGCTATGACGCTCTGCGTGGCGAAATCAACCTTCGGCGTCTGTCCTCCCGCATCAATCATCTTCCAAAGCTCGGAAAGTTGATCCTCAGAAGTAATAAGATAATTCGCTCGAACTGGGATACTTGAATGCGCTCCATGCGCAAGTTCTGTAAACGGGATAGTGGTTTTGTCGGGCGGATTGTTATAGGCGGGAGCCAAGGATGATCGACTTGGAAAAGTATTTCCGCCGTAGAGAAAAACAAAGGCGCCGATAATGGTGGCAGCAACGACCAACCCGACGATGGCGAGAATGTTTCGCATGTTTCCAGACAAGTATAACTCGTCCGGCACGAAAACGTGCGGTGCAAGAGGAGAATAACGGCCGCTTAAGTGCGCGTGGTATGTAAGCATGCCGCCTGCACACCTCGCCGAAAATGCACAAGCACCCTTGAGGGGCGCATGTGCATTTTGACTCGGTGCGCGCGGTAAGAGTCGAACTTACGACCGCCCGAGTATCAGTCGGGTGCTCTACCAACTGAGCTACGCGCGCATGCGTGGATAGTAGCAAAAATACTCTTGTGTTTCCACTTCAAACGAAAGCACCCTTTCGGGGTGTTTTCGTGAGTGTGTGAGTTATTTCGAAATGCGCTCATTTCGACTCGACGCGATTTTTACACTTAAAAATCGGATGTGTGCTCTTTTGTTCCGCCTATTCTGTCCCGCTTGAGAGCTCATATGTGGCTCTCAAGCGCCATCGGGTTACGTTATCCGACTTCCGAGTACCGTTTAGAGACCAGTACTATCTCTCCGTTTGTCCGAAGACAGACGATCGACATGATACTCCTTTCGAGAGTATCGATTCCATTTTGGATATGTTCCATGAACAGCTTCCGCTACCCATGCCTTGTTACGACTTAGTCCTTGTCACTGAATTTGCCGTAGTACTGCGCGAGGCAGTCCTTCGGGCACCCCCAGCTCCCTTGACTTGACGGGCGGTGAGTACAAGACTCGAGAACGTATTCACCCCGGTTTGGCTGACCCGGGATTACTAGCGATTCCGGCTTCATGAGGTCGATTGCAGACCTCAATCCGTACTGGGGTCGGTTTTATAAGGATTGGCTCCGCCTTACGGCATTGCAACCCGT
>JAGXBE010000003.1 GCA_018971265.1 Patescibacteria group bacterium | reverse complement strand
ATCGGGACGTCTGTAGAGACGCCGCGCGGGCTTTTCATTGCTCACATGTCACGGTCACTTAAGAAAGGACCCTTCGTGGACGCCAAGCTCCTGAAGAAGGTCATCGGTACAAAACCGGCATCAGCCGGGGTTGTAAAGACATGGGCGCGCCGTAGCCAAATAAGTCCTGAAATGATCGGCTTTACGTTCGGCGTGCACAATGGCAAGCAACATGTGGAAGTCATCGTCTCGGAGGAGATGGTCGGGCACCGTCTCGGCGAATTCTCTCCCACGAAGAAGTTCGTCCGGCACGGCGGTAAGATGCAGAAGGAAATGGAGCAGAAGAAACAGCAGGCCGAGATTGCTACCGCCAAGGCATCAAAGGAGAGTACAGCAGGTAAATAATCTATGGCACACGCAATCCTCGAGAATCACAATCAATCGCCGCGCAAAATGCGCCTCGTCGCCGATCTGGTGAAGGGGAAGAAAGTCTCAGTGGCGCTCGTCGCGCTGCAGTTTCTTCCTAAGCGCGCTGCGGAACCGATTGCAAAACTCATCAAGAGCGCCGCGGCCAATGCAAAGAATCTCGGCGAGAACGCCGGGGAACTGACCGTACAATCTATAACGGTCGAGAATGCCGGGATACTGAAGCGCTATATGCCGCGCGCTTTTGGCCGAGCGTCGCTCATCCGTCATCGGAAAAGCCGCGTAAGAGTGACCCTCGCATAGACGTAAATCTTTATGACACATACCGTACATCCCTACGCGCACCGCCTCGGTATTATCCGAGACTGGAAAAGCCGATGGTTCGCGGGCGACAAGAAAAGCTACCGCGAGAACATAAACGTCGATGAAACGATTCGTCGTTTCCTTACAAAGCGGCTGCGCGGTACTTATACGAGCGGTATCGAGATTGAGCGCTCCGAAAGCGAATTGCGCGTTATACTCGCGACCGCGCGTCCCGGACTCGTCATCGGCCGCTCCGGCGAGAACGCGACCAAGTTGCGCAAGGAATTGTCCGAGGCGATACGACGGGTGGCGCCTGCCGATCGGCGGACACTCAAATTCGATATCGTCGAGGTGCGCCAACCGGAGACGGACGCCGCCGTTGTCGCGTACATGGTCGCTGAAGGGCTTGAAAAAAGGATGCCTTTCCGCCGCGTGCTGAAGCAGACGATCGAGAAAGTAATTGCAGCGCGCGAAGTCGAAGGCGTGCGCATTACAGTTTCGGGAAGACTTGGTGGTGCAGAAATGAGCCGCAAGGAAGAGTTGAAAAAGGGTCGTATCCCGCTCCAGACGTTCCGTGCGGACATAGACTTTGCGCACGAGGAGGCGCATCTGCCTTACGGCGTTATCGGCATCAAGGTCTGGATTTATCGGGGCAACGTGTACCAGGACAAGAAAGCCCTGGTACGCCAGCCGAGCGCAGAACCGGTTCGCGGCTAATATTTCCATATGTTGTTTCCCAAGAAAGTAAAACACCGTAAGTGGCAGACGCAGCGCATGAGCGAAAGGCGCCTCGCGCGTCCCGACACGCGCGGCACGACGGTCGCCTTCGGCCTCATGGGCCTTAAAGCGCTTTCGCACGCCCGCATGACGAGCAACCAGATAGAGGCGGCACGCAAGGTGCTCACGCGTGCGACTGCAAAAACAGGCAAACTCTGGATCCGCATCTTTCCTGATAGGCCGGTAACTGCCAAGCCTGCGGAAGTAGGGATGGGTAGCGGAAAAGGCGATCCGAAACACTACGTTTTTGAAGTGCGTCCGGGGCGGGTGCTTTTCGAGATTGACGGTGTCGCCGAGGATGTCGCGCGTGCGCATTTGCGACAGGCCGGCATGAAATTGCCCGTCAAGACCTCGATCGTCACACGCCACTAATCATTGCTTTTTCCTTATTTGTATGACAAAAAAGAATACTATGACGACCGTGACAGACCAGGAACTTATGAAGATTCTTGTTGATACGCGCGCGCAGCTGCGCAGCGAGCGTTTTGCGGCCGCGGGCTCCCGCCCAAAGGACTCGAGCGCTCCTCGGAAGCTTCGTACAAGCATTGCGCGCGTTCTCACGGAGCAGCATGCACGCGCACTTCGTGCACGTTAAACTATGGAGCAGCACATCTTTCGCCCCCAATCGTTCTCTGGTGTCGTCGTCAAGACGGCGATGAAAGATACCGCGACGGTCCGCGTCGATCGTTTCGTGAAGAATACGAAGTATAAAAAATATTTCGTACGATCGAAGAAATACCTCGTGCACAATCCGGGCAACACGGTGCAAGTTGGCGACAAGGTCACCATTGTGGCAACGCGACCGATTTCTCGACGGAAGCATTTCGCCATAGCTTCAGCTGAAAACGCGACACCGACTTCCGGCGAGAAGAACTGATATGTTACAACCCCAATCCATCGTTATGGTTGCAGACAATTCCGGAGGCAAGGTCGCCCGGATATTCAAAGTACTCGGAGGTTCTAAGCGCCGCTATGCGCGCATCGGTGATACGGTGGTTATTTCCATACAGACCGCTGAGCCGCGCAAGGCGGTAAAGAAGAAGGACGTTTGCCGTGCGGTCATCGTACGACAGAAAAATTCTTTCGCCAGAAAAGACGGTTCTTATATACGGTTTGACGAAAACGCGGTCGTGATTGTCGAAAAACAGGGCAAGGAAATAGCGCCGAAAGGGAACCGCATTTTCGGTCCTGTCCCGCGCGAGCTCTCCGAGCGGGGGTGGCATTCCATCGTATCGCTCGCGCCCGAGGTCGTTTAATTTTTTCAGTATGCACGTCAAAAAAGGAGACAAAGTAAGAATCATTTCAGGCAAAGACAGGGGTACGGCCGGTGTCGTTCTGCGCGCCCTGCCCCGCCTGGATAAAGTCGTCGTCGAGGGTGTTGCCATCGCGAAAAGACATCATAAGGGCCGCACGGGAGAGGTCGGCCGTATTTCCGAGCGGCCCCGCCCCATCCACGTTTCAAACGTGGCGCGCGTCGAAGAATAATTATGTCTATCACAAAACAAAAGCAGCAGACCGCATATTCCGCACTCGCGGAAACCTTCGGCTATACGAGCGCGATGCAGAGCCCGCGCATAAGCAAAGTCGTTGTTTCTTCCGGCGTGGGCAAGAAACGCGACAAAAAACAAATCGAACTTATCGAGGATCGGCTCGCGAAAATTACAGGCCAAAAGCCCGCATTGCGTGCGGCGCGTCTCTCCATCGCTTCTTTTAAAGTACGGGAAGGCGACACGGTCGGTCTTCAAATAACGCTGCGCGGCTCACGAATGTATGATTTCCTTGATAAGCTGATTCACATTGCCTTGCCGCGCACTCGAGATTTCCACGGCATTGCCGCTTCAGCGGTTGATGACATGGGCAACCTCACTATCGGCATCAAGGAACACACCATTTTCCCAGAAACTCCGGACGAGGATCTTAAGGACGTCTTTGGTTTTGCGGTCACTATTGTTACCACAGCTTCGACTAAGGCCGAGGCAGAGAGCTTCTTCCGTCACGTTGGTGTCCCGCTTATCGTTGACTCGGGCATAAAACGCTGATAGTGTGGAGATACGCTCCTCGGAGCTTTATTTTTTACTAGCAAGCGAGCAATGAAAAAGGAAAGCAACTTACTTTTTTTGAGCGAGCGCAGCTAGTAAACCCTTATTTATGGCCAAAAAGTCCCAGCTGGCACGGTATGCCAAGAAGGAAAGACTAGTGAAGAAGTACGCTATGAAGCGTGCAGCTTTAAAATTGGCTGGCGACTCCGAGGGTCTCCAAAAGCTCCCGAGAAATTCTTCACCGGTGCGGCTCAAAAACCGTTGTGCAGTTACGGGTCGTTCGCGCGGATATATGCGCGCCTTCGGCCTTTCGCGCATTCAGTTCCGCCAGCTTGCGCGCGAGGGGAAGATTCCGGGCGTTAAGAAAGCATCATGGTAAGCGACCGCGTCGGCGACTTCATTATTCGTCTGCAAAATGCCGCGCGCATCGGCAAGCGCGAGGTCGCGACACCATACTCGGCGCATCTTGCCGCCATTGCGGAAAAACTGAGAGAGCTGGGTTTCGTTACCGCCGTCAAGATAGATACAAAGGATGATGGCAACGTAAAGAAAACCATCGTGGCGACGCTTGCATACGATGAACACGGACTTCCGAAAGTGCGCGGTGTACGACGCGTCAGCAAACCCGGTCGCAGACTCTACGCCCCGCATACCGCCGCACATAGGGTGAAAGGCGGTATTGGCGCGCGCATCCTCTCGTCTTCAGCCGGCATCATTTCAGATAAAGAGGCGCGTAAAAACCGCGTCGGCGGCGAAGAACTTTTCGAGATCTGGTAATCTTCTATGAGTCGCCTTGCAAAAAAACCGATAGCAATAGGGAAGACTGCTGTCTCCGTAGAGGGAGGGGTTCTTTCCGTGAAAGGCACCAAGGGCGTGCTTACTAAGCGCGTGCACCCCTCCGTCGCCATAACAGTTGGCGAAGAGGGTGTCACTATTGTCCCGAAAGACAGTTCGCGTCTCGCCAAAGCGCTTACGGGAACCTTTGCCTCGCATGTAAGGAACATGGTTGCCGGGGTCGAAACAACGTATGTAAAGAAACTCATTCTTGAGGGCGTGGGCTATCGTGTTGAAGTGAAAGGCAAGGATGTTATTCTTGCCGTCGGCTTCTCACACCCGGTCGCGCTTAGGATACCGGAAGACGTTTCGGTGACGGTTGAGAAGAACGTGATTAAGATCGAAAGCGCGAACAAGGAATCGGTCGGACAATTTGCGGCGAATATCAGGCGCATAAAACCTCCAGAGCCGTATCTTGGCAAAGGCATTCGCTACGAAGGGGAGGTAATCCTGCGTAAGCAAGGGAAAAAGGCCGCATAATAATTTATGAACAGCGCATCAAAAACAAACAGCGAACTGCGCAAACGCCGCCATGCGCGCGTTCGTTCAATCGTCAAAGGCACGCCGGAGCGTCCGCGCCTTGCAGTGTACAAAAGCAACCGGTTTGTCTCGGCGCAGCTTATCGACGACACCGCGGGGAAAACGATAGCTGCCGCACATGGTCGCGAATTCAAGGGGGCGCAGTCTGTCCAAGCAAGGGCGGTCGGCGAGACAATCGCAAAAAAAGCCAAGGCGGCAGGGATCACCGCGATTGTTTTTGATCGTGGCGGGTATCGTTACGGTGGACAGGTTAAAACACTCGCCGATGCGGCGCGCGAAGGGGGCCTCGTTTTTTAATTTTAGAAATTCTCATGGATACTACGATATTGGAACCGAGAGACACGCAGGAAGCCGCAACGGATGCACCGGTGTCTGCTTCGCCGGAGGAAGCGGCACCTGCCGCCGCCGAGCAGACTGCGGCCGCGCACGGTCGCGGGTCGTTGCGGGGTCGGGCACGGACGCCGCGCGGGGGTGCCCGCGCACGTCCGCCACGCGAACGAGGAGAGTTCGAACAGGTCACCATAGATGCGCGTCGCGTCGCCCGCGTCATGGCAGGAGGCCGCCGTTTCAGCTTTAGTCTCGTTGTTGTTATCGGAGACAAGAAAGGCCGCGTCGGCGTCGGTCTCGGGAAGGGGGTCGACACGGCGCTCGCCATAGATAAAGCGACACGTGACGCAAAGAAAAATCTTCTTACGATTGTCCGCACGGCGACGGGCTCAGTCCCGCACCAAGTAAGGGCAAAGTACGGCTCTTCAATTGTCGAAGTAATTCCGTCGAAGGGGCGCGGGCTCGTCGCGGGCTCGGCGATGCGTACCGTACTCGATCTCGGCGGCGTCACTGACGTCGTGGCGAAAATCCACACGCGCTCGAAAAATAAACTCACCATCGCACGCGCGACGGTCGCGGCGCTCAGGATGCTCAGCGCCGAATAACTTTTCTTTTATGCAACTCCACTCTCTCATTCCTCGTACGAAACGCCGCACGCCCGAGCCGGTCGGTCGGGGCGGCAAGCGTGGAAAAACAAGCGGCCGGGGCGGCAAAGGGCAGACGGCGCGCGCGGGGCACAAGATCCGTCCCGAAGTCCGCGACCTTATCAAAAAGCTCCCAAAGCGTCGAGGTCACGGTAAAAATCGTTCGCGTACGGTTCGAACGAACCGTACGGCCGTCTCGGCGGTAAATATCGCGGCACTAGAAGCGGCGTATACTACCGGTGAGACAGTCTCACCGTCTTCACTGCTTGCGAGAGGTCTTGTGCGGCGCACAAAAGGGCGCGCGCCTGCGGTGAAGATATTGGGTGCGGGCTCGCTCACGAAAGCGTTCGTCATAAAGAACTGTGCGCTCTCCGACACTGCCCGCGCCGTTATACTTCAGCACGGCGGCACTATCAATGTTTAATTCTTTCATTTACAAACTCAAACTTGCTTTCGGCGATTTAGAAATACGGCGCCGGGTTCTCTTTCTTGCTGCCGCTCTCGTCATTTTCCGTCTGCTTGCTTCCATCCCGATTCCCGGCGTCGATAAAACCGCACTTGCCGCTTTCTTTGCGAACAATCAATTCTTCGGCCTCCTGAATATCTTTTCAGGCGGCGGGCTTTCACAGCTTTCAATTGTGATGCTCGGCGTCGGTCCCTACATTACCGCCTCAATAATCATGCAGCTCGGAACCATCATATTCCCGCAGGTAAAGAGAGCGTACTTCGAAGAGGGCGAGGCAGGACGCGCGAAATTCATCGAATGGAGCCGTATTCTGACAGTACCGATAGCCGCTCTACAGGCAATCGGGTTCCTCTTTCTTCTTGAAAGCCAGGGCGTCATAACGCACTTGGGTCCCGTAGCGTTCATTGCGAATATTGCACTCGTTGCCGCGGGGTCGTTGCTCCTCACTTGGATAGGCGAGCTTGTGACCGAGTTTGGCATCGGCAACGGAGTTTCTCTTATCATCCTTGCCGGGATCCTCTCGCGCGTTCCCTCAAGCATTTCACAAACAATTTTTGCGGCTTCTGCCGCAAACATTCCCAGTTACCTTGCGTTCTTCATACTCGCGCTCATCATGATTTACGCGGTCGTTGTCGTCTCCGACGCAGAACGTTCGATACCGATTGCATATGCGCGACAAGTGAGAGGAGCGGCGCTTTCGCAGGGGGCCGCGACGTATCTACCGATACGGCTTTTGCAGGCGGGCGTTATCCCGATTATTTTCGCCCTCTCACTCCTCTTGTTGCCGCAAATGGTCCTCTCGATGCTTGCCGCAACGCACGTTTCTTTCGCTGCCGCCGCAGCGCTCTGGTATACCGCCTTTCTTTCCAATCCATGGAAGTATGGCGCCGTGTACTTCCTGTTCGTCGTTCTCTTCACTTATTTCTACACCGCAGTGACCTTTGAACCTCACCGTGTTGCGGAAGACCTCCAGAAAACCGGCGCATTCGTTCCGGGCGTGCGCCCCGGCCGCGAGACTGAAGAATACATCGGCAGAGTCGTACACCGCGTCACCTTCCCGGGCGCCGCATTTCTCGGTCTTCTTGCAGTGGCGCCGTCTATAATCCAGGGGCTCACCGGAATCACTACGCTCGTTTTGGGAGGAACGGCGCTTCTTATCGCGGTGCAAGTGGCACTTGATTTGGCGCATAAGATCGACGCGCAAGTTTCGCTTCGGGAATATTAAATAAAAGTGCTAGAGTGAAATGATGGATACACACCCCAAAAGTACTTCCAACGCGGAAGACCGCGAAGGGGCGCATACGATATTCTTCATCGGGAAGCCCGGGTGCGGGAAGGGCACACAGGCGAAGCTCCTCTCCGAAAAAACCGACTGGCCGGTCATTTCCGCAGGCCAGCAGTTTCGGACGATAGCCGCTCTCGAAAACGCCGTTGGCAGAAAAATAAAATCAGAAATAGATATGGGGTTTCTGGCGCCGCACTGGTTCGCGATGTACCTCTACCAAAAAGCGCTTTTCTCGCTCCCCGACGACACAAGCGTCATATTCGACGGCTTCAATCGAAAGGTTGCTGAAGCGGAACTTATCATCGACTCCCTGACCTGGCTCGCCCGCCCGTTTTCAATTTTATACATAAGCATTTCCGATGAAGAAGTGCATCGGCGTCTCTCTGGCCGAAGGGAGGCCGAGGGCCGGCGGGACGACACGGCCGTAAGCGAGCGTTTGAAGGAATATTACGCATACACTGAGCCGGCGATTCGAATTTTTCGCGAAGCGGGAGTGCTCTTAGAGATACAGGGTGAACAGCCGCCGGAGCAGATCGCCGAACATATTCGCACCGTACTTTCCATCGCATGACGATTAAAAACGACACGGAGCGTGATAATTTAATCGAGGCGGGGAAACGTCTTGCATCCGTACTGGCGACACTTCGCGCAAAAGTCGTTCCCGGGGTGACGGCTGAAGAACTCGATGACATGGCGGAAGGACTCATCCGCGCCCGTGGCGACACTCCGGCATTTCTTGGCTATACGCCCGAGGGCGCCCGGCGCCCGTATCCGGCGACGCTGTGTGTTTCCATAAACGACGAGGTCGTACACGGTATTCCGAATGAGTCAAAAAAGACCCTGAAAGAAGGGGATATCGTCGGGCTTGATCTCGGCCTCATCCACGAAGGAATCATCGTTGACGCTGCGATTACGGTGCCGGTTGGTCTGATAGACGAACTCTCGAAAAGACTGTTGTCCGCGACTGAAGGGGCGCTTGCCTCCGGTATAAGTGCGGCAATCCCCGGGAATCACGTCGGCGATATTTCGCACGCTATTGGCGAAGAAATCGACCAAGCCGGTTTTTCAGTGGTAAAAGCGCTCGGCGGACACGGCGTTGGCGACCGGGTACACGAAGAGCCATTTATCCCGAACTATGGTCGTTCGGGCGCCGGCCAGCCGCTCACTGAGGGCATGGTGCTTGCACTCGAACCGATTTCAAGCACCGGCAAAGGGGCGGTCGCCCTCGCGCCGGATGGTTATACGTACAGGACTAAAGACGGTTCCCGCTCCGCTCACTTCGAACACACGATCTTGATTGAAAGGGGTGGAGCACGTATCATTACCAGATGACCGCCCTGCGGCTATTTTATTTCTGAAATTATGGCGAATAAGAATCCGAAAGAAGAGAGAACGTATGTGATGGTGAAGCCCGACGGGGTGAAAAAGGGCCTTGTTGGCGAGATTATCAAACGCTTCGAGCAGCGCGACCTGAAAATCGTCGCGCTCGAGATGTTTCAGCCGACCTTTGAAGAAATCGACGCCCACTACCCGAAAGATGCCGTATGGGTGAAGCGACTCGGCGAGAAGACACTCGCCACTTATGAAAAATATCAGTTCGACGCGATGGAAGATTTCGGTACGACCGCACCGGAGGAAATAGGTCCCGAAATTCGCAAATGGCTCGTCGACTACATGCTCTCCGCTCCTCTTGTGAAAATGGTGATCGAAGGTACGCACGCGGTCGACATGGTGCGTAAAATCTGCGGGCCGACTATGCCGTACCAGGCCGACATGGGTACCATTCGCGGAGATTTTTCAAACGATTCTCCTGCGCTCGCGAACGCCGAGAAGCGTGCGGTGGCGAACATCATCCACGCGTCCGAGACGCCCGAAGAAGCCGTACACGAAATTGAGCACTGGTTTGGTATAGGGAAAACCTATTCCTACAAACGGCACGGTGAGTAATACACCGTAATGCACAGGATGTGCACATAATTCTCCACAACCGTCGCTTGACAGCACTGGTATACTTTCAGATGGAGCCACTCTTTTTAAACGCAACTTGCCGTATTCTCGGGGTTTCGAAGTCGTCGGTAGCAATGCGAGCGTAACTCGTTCCTGCGCTACCGCGCGGGGACCCCACCTGGCAAAATGAAGTTGCATCAGGGAATGGCTCCACGAAAAATCCCGTCTCAATGAGACGGGATATTTTGTGGAAGCGTTATGCTAGAGTGCGCGTATGGCATTACGCGTGAGTTTTTATGGCGGAGCGGGGAAGGTAACCGGCTCAAATTTCCTTATTGAAGGTGCGCGCGGGAAAATCCTCGTTGACTGCGGCATCGAACAGGGCGCCGATTTCTGCGAAGAGTGCGTCTATGGACTATTTCCCTACGACGTGACAGCGGTCGACGCGCTCGTCCTCACGCATGCGCATCTTGATCATGTCGGCCGCATCCCGAAACTCGTTCGAAGTGGTTTCCGCGGGAAAATTTTCATGACGCCGCCCACAAAAGATATCGCCGAACTCATCCTGCGCGACTCGGTCGGCATCATCGATCAAGACGCCGAGCGGCGCGGCGTAGCGCCTCTTTACGAGGAAAAAGATGTCGACACAACCTTTTCGCTTATAGAGACGCTTGCGTACCACACCGAAAAAGAAATTGCGCCCGGTCTCTCCGTTTACCTGCGGAACACCGGCCATATCCTCGGCTCGGCGAGCGTGCGGATAAAAGACGAAGACGGCGTTGCTGTGGCACTTACGGGCGACATCGGTAATTCGCCTTCGCCGCTCTTGCCCGACTGGGAGCCGGTACCGGATGCGGACGCCCTCGTCATGGAGAGCGTCTACGGCGACCGGCTCCACCCGGCGCAGCGGCGCCGTGTCGAGCTCCTTCGAGACACGCTAGCAAAGGCGATAAAAAAAGGCGGAGCGGTGCTCATCCCCGCCTTTTCGCTCGAACGCACTCAGCTCATGCTTTATGAACTCTCGAATTTCTTCGCCGCAGGAGAGCTTCCAAGGGTGCCGGTTTTTCTTGACTCGCCGCTCGCCATCCACGTGACTGAAGTGTATGAGAAGTGGGGGTCGACCTACTTCAAGAACGAGGCGGAAGAGGAGATGAGACGGGAAAAGAGCATATTTGAATTCCCGTTCCTGCACAAGACGCTTTCGCGCAGGGAGTCAGAGGAGATAGAGAAAACGCCGAATCCAAAAATCATCATCGCCGGCGCCGGGATGAGTCACGGCGGCCGCATCGGCCTCTGGGAGCAGAAGTATCTTCCCGATCCCGCGACGACCCTCGTTATTGTCGGCTACCAGGCGCCTGGAAGCCCGGGACGGCGCATGGCAGAAGGCGCGCGCTCCGTGCGCCTTGGTGGTCTTGAAGTTCGCTTGCGTGCGAAAGTAGAAATCCTCGAAGGGTGGTCGGCGCACGCCGACCGCGACGGTCTTTTAGAATTTGCCGAGGCGGCGCTTTCCGGAAAGCGCACGAAAGCCATTTTCACCGCGATTGGCGAGCCCGCCGCCGAGCGTTTCCTTGCGCAGCGTATTCACGATTACCTCCTGCATCAGGACTCCAGAAGGGGAGCCGACGCCCGCGCCATCGTCCCCGAGATGGGCCAGACCTGGGAGATTACCAAGGATTTGGTGAAAAAGATAAAAGCCCCGAGCAGCTTTTGAGCTAGCTCGGGGGATATCCATTTGTTCCCTTAAACCGGAGTATCGTTCGGTGTCCGAGACCCCTGTCTGCTCCTGAGTGACCGAGGAACATCCTTCTCAGGACCGTTGCTGTTCTCTACTGGACCGCCCGCGTCTTACCAGACTATTCAGACCGGGAACAGCAACGATCCTGATAGCACTTTAGTACCACACATCAATGGTTCGGTTTACACGACTTGCTTGCTGATACGGGTGAAGATTTCTGGGTGCTCGGTGGCGAAAGTCGCGAGAACCTTGCGGTCGAGCGCTATGTTCTGCTTTTTCAGCTTCGCGATAAAGGTGCTGTAGGAGGCATGGCCGCTTTCGCGAATAGCGGCGTTGAGCCGGACAATCCAAAGCTGCCGGTAATCGGTCTTCTTGTCGCGTCGATGCGCAAAGGCATATTTACCCGCGTGGAGAAGCGCCTCGTGCGCATAGCGTTCCTTCTTTGACCGTACGCCTCGATAGCCCTTGGCCCTCTCGAGAACGTTCTTACGGCGTTTTTGCGCCAACATGCCTCCTTTGACTCGTGCCATACGAAAGTAATTACAAAATTAGACTAATTATAAGTGCCCGGAAGGAAGCGTCGGCGAACCTTTGCGGTCAGGGTGAGCGAGACCGTGCGGCGCTTGGCGCGGCGCTGTCCGCCGCTTTGCTTTGCGTTGAAATGGTCTTGGCCTTTCGCACGTGCAATGAGCTTGCCCGTGCGCGTCACGCGAATTCGCTTAGAATATGATTTGTTGGTTTTCATTGAGTGAGTTGTTGCTTTTCTTTCTCGCGTTTTGCTTGGGCTAGAAGGTCCCTCTCAATGACGCCGGCGAAACCCTTAGGACTTCTCGTAATCGGCTCAGCGAGCTTATACGCGTAGGGAATGCGCAGGAGGAATTTCTCGAGACGGTCTTTGAGGAATTCCTCGCCCATGCCTTTATAGCGTCCTTTGAGGAAGAGTTCGGCGCGTACGCGGTGTCCCTCGGAAAGCCATTCGGCGGCCTTTTTGGCCTTGAGGAGCATGTCGTTATCGCCGGTGCCCACTTTTATCTGGACCTCTTTGGTCTCCGATATCTTTACTTTTGCCTTGGCAACCTTCTCCTTTTTGCTGCGCTCGTACTCAAATTTACCATAATCCGTAATCTTCGCAACGGGCGGGACCGCCGAAGGAGAGATCTCTATCAAATCGAGGCCGGCTTGCTTTGCCGCTGCGAGTGCAGCGTCGAGCGCAAGAACGCCAAGATTTTCTCCCCCAGCACCAATGACGCGCAGTTCGCGCGCTCGGATCTCATTATTTATGCGAAGTCGGTCGGTAGCCACTGGAAGTAGCTAGAATATAGCACGAAAAACGCGGAATACGCAACTTATTCTGAAATCTGACTCGGGTCGGAGAGAATGATTTCGGCCTTGCCTTGGTAGGAGGAAATTTTGCCGGTGATGGAGACGACTCGCCCTGTGTAGCGTGAGAAGTCGCCAAATTTTTTCGCATCATCGGCGAAGATGACACCCGAGAAGGGGCAGTTCTTGTAGTTTGCGCAGAAGTCGAGGAAGGTAGTACCGGTCTTAGAAGTATATGTGTTCACGAGCGTGCCGCGTACGGAGGCGAGCGAGCCGACGTGCGCGGAAGCATCGGTGTAGGCAATGGTGCCAATAGAAACAGGCGCGGCCGCTCCCGCGGCCGCGCTGTTGCCCCGGTAGGCATCGAGTAGCCGTTTCAAAATATTTTCATACGTCTGTCGTAGCGCTTCGTCGGTCCCAATCTCCAGGATTTCATCGTTGAGCGTTGTCGCGGAGTTTGTCCAGTTGTAGCTGCCGAGCGCGTACGCCTGGTCGGTGACGATCGCCTTGATGTGCATGATGCCGTCGTTGCCGCTTGCATGTTTCTCGGTCACGATTGGGATGCCGGCATCCATGAGCTCTTTGATGATGGGCCGGTCATAACTGTTGGCACTCTCGCCGGCGTCGACGAGGCCCCGCACCTCGACGCCGCGTCTCGACGCCGCGACGAGAGCATCGGCGATGTCTTTGAGCGTGAACTCGTACATCGCGAAGAAGACGTGACTCTTTGCCGCGTCAATAAGCGCAATTATTTCTCTATCGTTCTGTTTCTTGTCGAGCGAATAGATGACGCGAACGGAGCCCGCGGGCGGCGCCGCCACGATCTGCGCGGGAATAGTCACACTCGCAGTCTGTCCTGTCGCATTTCCGATGCCTATTGAGTACCCGGCGCCGCCCGTTGCGAGCGCAAGCACCAGCGCCATCCCCGCACGGATAAGTCTCTGGTTCATGCCTCAAGTATACTCCCCTCGATGGCGCACTGCGTGAAGCCGACGAAAAACCTACTCCCCAATCGTTACTTTTCGATGCAAAGGGGCTCCGCCCATATTGACCTCATGGACCTTACGTTTTATAGCGCTGCGCGTTTCGCAAGAGCCCGCACCTTTTCTGTCGTGCGTTCGGTATCGAGAGCCCAAAAGTGGGTGGCACCACGGGCGACGATATGGCGACTCTATAATAAAAGAAATACCTCGACATTGCGCGCTACAATGCCGGCGACCTTTGCGCTACCGCGGTGCTCTACGACCGTTGGCGAGAGACTTTTCGTTGGTTATCCCCACCCTGCCCGTCGCGCAGTAGGGTACGCTTGCTCTGCAAGCCATAACCAGGATACCTCTATGAAAATCGTCGCTTTATCGGGAAGTTTGAGGAAGGATTCTTATAACACGATGCTCGTGCGCGCTCTGCAGTCGCTTGCGCCAGCGGATATGGAAATTGAACTGACGGGTATTGGCGGCCTGCCGCTCTATAATGGGGATCTGGAGGCGGCGTATCCGGAAGCAGCACAGATATTGAAAAACAGCATGAACAGCGCCGACGGAATAATCATCGCGACGCCGGAGTACAATCGCTCGATTCCCGGCGTGCTCAAAAATGCCATCGACTGGGTCACGCGGCCATATCCTGATAACGTGTTTGCGGGCAAGCCGGTCCTCGTCGCGGGCGTCTCAAGCGGAAAGATCGGTACCGCTGTTGCACAGAGCCACCTGCGACAAATTATGCTGTACCTTGATGCTGATATCATCGGCCAGCCCGAGATTTATCTCGGACCCGCGAAAGAATTTTTTGATACAACGGGGAACCTCACAAACGACTCGACGAAAGAGCTGCTTACGAAAGGGCTTGGCGCGCTTGCCGCACGTGTAGCGTAACGCCGCGCATGGTACGCTGCTTTGATGTGGCGACAAACGAACGAAAGTGGACGCGAAAGAGACATTCTCTGGATTTTCGACCTCGCGCTCGTTTTGAAAGCCGTTGGCGGAGCGGTCGAAGTGCTCGGTGCGCTCCTGGTGCTCTTCGTACCCCCGGCACTTTTCGTGAGGATTATTGATTTTGTGATGGCGGGTGAACTCACGCAGGACCCGCATGACCCCGTGGCGAGCGCCATACATGACGCCGCGCAGGCGTTTTCGGTCAACAATCATTTGCTCATCACGCTCTACATCGTATTCCACGGGGCGATAAAGATACTGCTTGTTATCGGCATTTTCGCCAAGAAGCGCATAGCATACCCGCTCTTCATGCTCGCGCTAGCACTTTTCGGGGCATATGAAGCGTATCGCGGACTCACTCGTCATGAGCTGCTTCTTCAGCTGCTCGCAGCGTTTGATTTTTCGCTTTTGGTGCTCACCCTCCACGAATATCGTCAACGGTATCTCCATTCTTTTTCGCGCGATACGCAAGAAGGTTTCGTCGCCCGATAAGAAAAAGCACGATGAGAAACAGAATCGCGACTCCCCAACGTATCGGGCCAAGCCACGATGAGGTAAAGTTACCGAACCAGTACGAAGCGTAAAAAAGAAGCGTTGTCCAAATCGACGTTGCGACGATTGCCGTGAGCACGAAGGTGGAGAGCGGTGAACGGAAGAAGCCGCTTGCAGTATAGGTGGGAAGCCGCGAACCCGGAATGAAACGGGCTGAGAAAACAGTGAGCACGTACCTGCTCTCAAGCCACGTACGAAACGGCACCAAGAATTCATGGTCGACATACCGCGCCAATCGCGGGTGAGTACTTGCGAGCCAACCGAGGCAGTAGAGGCCGGTATCACCAAGAACGATGCCGGCATAAAGAGAAAAAAGCGCGACTGGCACGCTGATAATGCCGTCGGCCGCGAGCACGCCGACAAGCACAGTCGTGGGGTCTTCGAGTATGAAGGTGCCGAGGATAATCGCAAGCGATAAGGTTATCGTGCTGCCGGCCGCGCCGCCGATAAAATGCGAAAGAAAGGTGAAAGAAAACATGAGAATTGCCACCAGTGTACCAGTTTTTAGAGTTAGAGGATGAATGGTCGGAGGACTGAAAGCGTATTAGAATAAGGAGCCATGCCGTCCGAAGTGACCGATGAAGACATAGTCCGTCGGACGCTGCTCGACAAAGAGAAGTTTGCGCTTCTCCTCGAGCGGTACGAACAGAAGCTCGCCCGCTACCTCGAGCGTCTCGGCGTCGGCATACGGGAAGACCGTGAGGACATCCTGCAAAATGCGTTTATCAAAGCATACAAAAATCTCAACAGTTTCGACCAGACACTCACATTTTCCTCATGGATGTATCGCATTACGCATAATGAGGCGATGAGTTTCTTCCGATCTCGGCGTGCCCGACCGCACATTACGCTTGGAGGAGAGAGTGAGATGCTTATTACGGAACTGCGGGATGAAAATTCGGACACCTCGCGCGTCGCGGAACTCCGGCTTTCGCGAGAGGAGATCGCGAAGGCGTTCGCGGCGCTAGCGCCGCGACAACGTGACGTGCTCGCGCTCCGTTTTTTTGAAGACCGTTCCTATGCCGAAATGTCCGACATTCTCGAAGTGCCCGCCGGAACGGTCTCAACACTCCTTCATCGGGCGAAGCGCGCTCTTCGCGAGGCCCTGCCAGAATCATTCTCATCATGAACATAGAACCAGATTACGAAAAGAAAGATGACCATCTCGCGCGGAGAATACTTGAACGCATTCGAGGCGAACGCATCATACCGCGCTGGAAGTTCATTTTCAAAAATTACTTCTTTTGGGCGCTCGGCGCGCTCGCAACGGCGCTCGGCGCGCTCGCATTTTCCGCAGCTCTCTTTGAGGTCCAGAGCGTTGACTGGCGTTTTTCATCAGTGACGCATACCGACTTCTGGGCATTCTTTTTTGCAGTCATGCCCTTTCTTTGGGTAGGCGCACTCGCATTGTTTATCGTTGTCGGGTATGTGAATATTCGCCGAACGAAACATGGTTATCGTTATCCGCTCCTGGCTATAACGCTCGGTGCGATATGCATCTCTCTCGCTCTCGGGACCGGTCTCTATGCGACCGGCTTGGGGCGTGAGATAGAGGAGTCGATTGGCGATCACCCGCCCTTTTACCGCCCGATTGTTATCGAGGAGCGCTCGTGGTGGCTTGCGCCGGAAAAAGGGCTGCTCGGTGGGCGGGTGGTTTCGTCCGCGCCGGACTCCGCCTCTTTTGTGCTTCGCGACTTCGACGACCACATCTGGAGCGTCGAGGAGAATGATCTGGACAACACGAGCCTTGCGGCTGTCGCGCGCGGCGGTGTCGTGCGCGTTATTGGCGTGCCGACGACGGCGACGAGCTCGTCGTTCCACGCCTGCTTTGTGTTTTCCTGGGAGCCCCGTGGCGGGTTCTTTGGCGAGCCGGCGGTGCCACCGGCCAAGGTGATAACGGCATCGACAAGTGAAAGAAGTGCCGCGATGCCGCGTAGTGAAGTGTGTAGGGGCATCCGTCCCTACCAGCAACTCCGTCACATCGATGAAACCGGCTTATAGCCGTCTGCGGATGCCACTAGCGAGCGTGGCCTCCGTTTTTCAAAGGTGTTTTGGCGGGCTGCTATTCGGCGCGCGCCTTTGGCGCGCGCCGTTTTATTGGTAGGGTATCCGGTATGAGAAAGTCCGAGGAGGCGCCGCTCATCGCACGGTGTTTCCTGGACAAGCGGTTTGCCGCATCTCGCTCCACCCTTCCTTTCAAAATCAAGACAGACTGAGTTGATGCGATAATGTTTACCGACTCGGTAAACTTCCGCCGATGATTTTTTCATCTCCGTAATCCTAGCGTTTTGCATTTGCACCCCCGCCGGAAGGGGCGTATTGTACCAGGGTATGAAACGTACCGGCGTCGTTCTCATCATAATTCTCGCTTTCATTGGACTTGCGGACTCCTCATATCTCGCCCAGCACGAAGCGGCAGGTGCGCCGCTTCTGTGCAATATCAACAACCTCTCCGGCTGCAATGTCGTCGCGGCAAGCCCATACTCGCACCTCTTCGGCATACCGCTCGCCGAGTACGGCATTCTTTTTTATGGGATTGTCTTTGTCCTTGCCGCTCTCGAACTGGTCGTCTTTGATCGGCTTTTGCGGCGCATGCTCCAATCGATCTCGCTTGTCGGTGTCGTAGCTTCGCTGTACTTCACCCTCGTCCAGGTGTTTTTAATAGGAGCGCTCTGCGTTTACTGCCTCCTTTCCGCACTCATTGTATTTCTTATGCTTGTTTTTGCCGGTCTTATCGAGCCCGTACGCACAAATAAAAAACAGACACCTTCCGATCCTCCGTCTCCTGTAGTGCCGCATTTTTCGATGCCGCCTACGGCCTAGCGAGCGACAACATGCAACGCGCTCTCCTCACCCTCCTCGTTTCGCTCCTCTTGCCGACGAGCGTTCTTGCCGCGGGTGCACCCGCATCTTTTTCCGCCGCGCGCTCCTTGCTCGCGGCGAGCTCTTCGCCGGGGAACGCATATGCGGCAGGAGTCTCAGTCGTGCTCACCGCACCTGTGGCGGGCGACTTCTCGGCTTTCGGCGGATCGCTCATTACCGCGGCGCCCATCGCAGGCGATGCTCTTCTTCTTGCCGGCTCGATAAGCTCGCGTGCCGAGGTCGCCGGCGATCTTCGGGCTGTCGGCGGAACCATCGCGGTTGAGGAACCGGTAACGGGCGATCTCATCGCGTCCGGTTTCTCTGTATACGACAAGGGTCGCGCAGGGGGAAGCGTTTTTATAGTTAGCGTAAACGCCGTCATCGGAAATGGCGCCTCGGGCCCGGTCACCGTGTACGGGAATGACGTGTCCCTCGCCGGTGAATTTGCGAATAACGTTACGGTTGTTGCCGGCGGTCGCCTCACACTCGCACCTGGCACCATCATTCATGGTACTCTTTCGTACGAAGCGCCGGAAACGGCGACAATTCCCACATCTGCGACGATAGTTGGTGGCGTGAAATATACCAGTGCTTCCTACCTACCAAACGCGAACACCTCGCGTGCGCTCGCTTTTGCGAGCATCGGCATCTTTCTCCTTGTGCGCATCCTCGGTGCGCTTATTCTCGCGGGCCTTTTAGCCGGTTTTTTCCCGAAGCTCGCAGAGATGATTACGGAGCGTTGCTATACGCAGCGCCCGTGGAGCATCCTGCTTACAATACTGATTGGTTTTGCAACTATCGTCGCCACGCCGGTTCTTTTTCTCATGCTCGCGCTCACGTTTGTCGGCCTCGGCCTCGCCCTCCTGCTGTTTTTCTCCTACGCCCTCCTTGTGTTTCTAGCGCTTATGTACGCAGGCATCCTTCTCGGCAGCGTGATTGCCCGCCGTCTTTGGGGACGCAAGACGGTATTTTGGCGAGACGGCGTGCTTGGCATGCTCGCACTTTCGCTCATTGCTTTGGTACCAGTTCTCGGGCTGGTCATCGTGTTCTTTTTTGCGACATTCGCCACCGGTGCACTCCTCCTTATCTTCTTTCAATTCGTTTCTTCACGCGAAGGACATCCGCCTGAAATACCCACAGTGATACAATAAGACCGATGGAGATGCCAAGGATCAGCGCGCAGGCACCGGACTTCACGCTTCCCGACCAAAAAGGGAAGGAGCACTCGCTTGCCGACTACGCGGGGCAGTGGATACTTCTGTATTTTTATCCGAAAGATGATACGCCGGGCTGTACCATCGAGGCATGCGGCATCCGTGACCAGTTCAAAGATTTCCAAAACATCGGAGCTGTCGTGCTCGGCGTCTCAACCGACAGCGTAGAGAGTCACTCAAAGTTTGCCGCAACGTACCAACTTCCTTTTACGCTTCTGTCCGATGCGCATAAAGAGGTCGTGGGAAGATACGGCGTGTTCGGGGAAAAGAAATTCATGGGAAAGACCTACATGGGCACGAGCCGCACCTCGTTTCTCATAGATCCTTCCGGAAGGATCGCCAAAATATACGAGAAGGTGAAGCCCGAACACCACGCTCGAGAGGCCATAGCGGACCTGAAAGCGCTTGCGGCATGAGCGCTTCGGCGAGGATTGCGGAACGGAAGGAACGCGCCGGGAAAATCGTTGCCTATCTGAAGAGAACATACCCGGAGCCCAAAAGCGAGCTCTCGTACGAAACGCCGTTCCAGTTCCTCGTCGCGGTCGTCCTTTCCGCGCAGTGCACCGACAAAGCGGTCAACAGACTTACGAAAACGCTTTTCAAGAAATACAGGACACCGCTCGATTTCGCACGCGCGAAAACCGCAACGTTTACGAAAGAGATTTCCACCGTCCCGTTCTTTCGAAATAAAACCAAGGCGATTATCTCCGCTGCGAACATGGTTCACGAGCGACACGGCGACACCGTCCCGCAGACCGCCGCCGAGCTTATCGAGCTGCCCGGCGTTGGCTATAAAACGGCGCACGTCATACTTGGCCAGCTGTATGACTCGTGGGAAGGCATTGCGACTGATACGCATGTGCGACGTTTCGCGAAGCGTTTCGACCTCACGGATGCCGACGATCTTACGAAAATTTCAAAAGATCTCGAAGCACTCATCCCGAAAAAGGACTGGAAATATATAAATAATGGCCTTGTCCTCTATGGTAGGTATGTGTGTCCCGCGCGCCAGCATGACTGCACAACACATCCCTTAACGGTGCTCTGGCCACCAGCTGCCGCACGCTGGCCCAAGGCGAAATAAGGTAGGATAGAAGAATGAAACGCCCCGTGGCCGCATTCGACATTGACGGGACCGTTTTCCGTTCGTCCTTGACGCTCGAGCTCGTGGAGCGCCTCATCGAAAAAGGCATATTTCCTCAGGAATCACTCATGCTTTACGAAAACGAACGCACGCGCTGGCTTGACCGCAAGGGTGATTACCAAGCATATGTCGACAAAGTTGTGGAGGTTTTCCAGAAACAGATAAAAGGAGTGTCGTTTGCAGCGGTGGCGGACGCGGCCGGAGAAGTCATCGAGGAAAAGAAAGACCGTGTGTATCGGTATACGCGCGACCTCATCAAGAACTTGCGACAAAAGAATTACTATCTTCTCGCAATCTCTCATTCGCCGAAATTCATCGTTGACGGGTTCGGTTACGAGGCGGGATTTGATAAAGTGTACGGATTCTTCTTTGCGACCGGCCCTTCCGGCAACTTCACCGGCGGAGTCGAGGACGAAGATATTATGAAAAACAAATCAGCGATATTACAGCGAGCGGTACGCAAAGAAGGACTCACGTTCGAGAGCTCGATCGGCGTGGGAGATACGGAAAGCGATATACCGCTTCTTGAGTCCGTCGAGACTGCCATCGCTTTTAACCCAAACAGCACGCTCTATGCGCACGCAAAACGGCGCGGATGGAAGATAGTCGTCGAGCGCAAAGATGTCATCTACGAAATTTAGAGCGCTCGTGTGGCGGTATTACCGAATTCACGGACGGCATGATCTGCCCTGGCGGAAAACCGAACAGCCGTACCGAATTCTTGTTTCTGAAATAATGCTTCAGCAAACTCAGGTAGAGCGTGTGCTGCCGTTTTATGCCAGGTTTATGAAGCGTTTCCCGCATGCAAAAACGCTCTCTCTCGCGCCGCTATCGGAGGTGCTCAAGGTATGGCAGGGGCTCGGTTACAATCGGCGCGCCAAAATGCTTCACGCAGCAGCGAAGAAACTTGCCGTTACAAAACTCGATTCGATAACGGAGCTGGAGAAGTTGCCCGGTGTGGGGCGCTACACCGCGCGCGCCATAGCGGCGTTTGCGTTCAATAAAGACGCCATCGTGGTGGAGACGAACATTCGCACGGCTATTGTGCACCATTTCTTCCCGAAAAGGAGGAAGGTTTCAGATGCAGAAATAGAACGCGTCCTAGAAAAAACGCTTCCCAGAGGTCGTGCGAGAGAATGGTATAGCGCGCTCATGGACTACGGCGCCTATTTGAAGCGTTCGGGCGTTTCGCATAACGCGCGGAGCGAGCATTACGCGAGACAGTCGAAATTTAGCGGGTCTCTGCGAGAGGCGCGCGGTGCCATCGTGCGCGAGCTCACGCAAGGAACCGTGTCGCGCGCGTGCCTCGTAATGCTGCTCGGCACTACGCGCCGCAAACAGGTCGCGCTTGCTCTGGATGCCCTTTGTGCGGAGGGGCTGGTGCGGGTACGCCGCAGTCGCTACGCGCTCGCGGACTAACGAAAATCTTTTATGAGCAGCGTTGACGCGACGCCGGCGAGCGTGACGAATCCGCCCGTGAGCACGAAGAGCATTTCGTAACTGCCGAAGAAGAGGATCAAACTGCCCGCGACGGGCGCCACGAGATCCGCGAGCGGCCAAATGCCGCGGAACACGCTCACGGAGTTTATGTCCCGCTCGGAGACGCGGCGGAAGAAATGAACCTCGGTCATGCTTTCGATGAGCGCCGCACCGATGCGCGAAACAACGAGGACACTCAAGATTAAAATGAGCGAGGATGCCGCAGAGAGAATGCCGATAAAAATAAGTGCGCCGCCGGCGATGAGAAATCCTGCGAGCATGAGCTCCTTATCGCCGATGAATCGGTCGGCAATCCATCCCGCCGGATACTCGATAAGCAAATAGGGCACAAGCATTATCGAAAACACCCAGCCAAGAACCGCCCATGGTATGCCGAGTACGCCATGAAGGTAAATCGGTACGTAGAGCGCCACCCAGACATAGAAGAGATAGAGAAGAAAGTGCGCGAACGTGACTGCGGCGAGGTCGCGGTCACGCACGATGCAGAGGAACGTGTCGCGCATGCGCGAAAGCTCGGGCGTTTCGCCTTTGGGGAGTTTACGCGCAGCGAAGAGGACGACGAATGGTACGAGGGCGGCTGCGGCGGCGAGAAAGACGCGGCCGTAAGAATTGGAATTTGCCAAAAGCGCACCCATGAGAAGCGGAGCCGCAAGCGCCGCGACGTTCCACGCGGTGAGAAAGAGCGTACGGACACGGCCGGTCGTGCCTTCCTCGGCGACAGTCGCTTCGAGGAGCAGATCGAGCTCGTAGGAGAGGAACGGCTGAAGCGCCACCGTAACGGCTATAAGGAAGGCGCCCGCAATAGGCCCGGGTACGGCGGCTAGCGCGAAGAGCGCCACCATCTCCGCAAGCGCAAAAAAGAGCGCGAGTTGCTGCGCTCCGTACCGCGCAACAAGCCGCGGAAGATAGGGGAAGAAAATGACCGCGACGAAAGCGCCCCCCGCGACCACCAGGCCGGTGTACGCTTCCCCCATGAAGGAAGAAAGATAGGGAAGAAGTATGTAGACGGTAACGGTTGCGAACAGTGAAAAAAAGAAATTTCCAACCGAAAGGACCACGCGCGGGTGCATAGGTTCGAGGATAACATACAGGAAACGCGGCTCGCTTCTGGCGAGCCGCGGATTTGTTTTTAACTACTCCCTCTTTCACATCCCGATCAACACCGGTATCACCATCGGCGCCTTGTTGGTGCGGGTAAAGAGGAATCCGGCCATAACGTCGGTGAGAGTATTTTTTACGTAGTCGAGGTCGATAGGGTTCATATTGCGCGTGGAATCTTCGATGGTTTTCTTGATGAGTATACGCGCCTCGTTCAGAAGGTTCTGGGACTCGCGCAGATAGATGAAGCCACGGCTGATGATATCGGGAGATTTACGCAGCTTGCCGGTTTTAAGGTTTACGTTCACGATGATGACGAACATGCCGTCCTTGGCGAGCGACTGACGGTCGCGAATGACCACTTCTTGCATATCGCCGATGGTGAAGCCGTCAACGACCATCGGTGAAGAGGGCACTTTCTGTTTGTGCACGTTCATCCGCTCGCCCTCCTCGATGTCAATTACCGTACCGTTATCCGGAATGACAATGTTTTCCCTCGGGAAGCCCGACTGCTCGACCGCTTTCGCGTGGCAGCGAAGCATCGAGTGATAGCCATACGCGGGCATGAAGAATTTCGGATGCACCTGTTTATTTATCCAGACCAGTTCGCCGGTATTGCCGTGGCCGGTCGAGTGGACGTCGCTTGATCGGTAGTGGATGAGCGAGACGCCGTGGCGATAAAGGTTGTCTTTCAGCTTCTGGACCGCAATTTCATTGCCGGGGATAACCGAAGATGAGAGGACGATCGTATCGCGCTCGGAGAGCGTAATGTATTTGTGTTGCTTGGTCGCGATACGCATCAAGGCCGCAAACTCCTCGCCCTGTGCGCCCGTCGAAAGGATGACGATTTTGTCGGGCGGATAGTTGCCGATGTCTTGCGCGGGGATGATAACCCCTTTGCTGATCTTGAGGAGCCCTGTCTTTTCCGCAATCTCGAGATTGTTCTTGATAGAGCGGCCTTCGGTAACGATTTTTTTCCCGAGTTTCTCCGCGGCCTCCATGATATGGATCATGCGTTCGAATTGCGAAGCGAAGGTGCCGATAATGAGTCGGCCGGAGACCGTCCGTATGATGTCCTCAAGCGTCTGAATCACCTTTGATTCCGGAATGGAGAAACCATCTTTTTCGGCGTTGGTTGAATCGGCAATGAAAAAGATATTTCTATCTTTACCGATAGCTCCCCAGGTCTTCACCTCGCGCTCGGAAGGAATCCCGTCCTCGTGGTCAAGTTTCAGGTCGCCGGTGATGACGACATTGCCGTGCGGTGTTTCGATGGAGACGCCCATTGAATCGGGGATGGAGTGCGTAACGGGAAAAAATTTTACGCGGGTCGAACCGATGACCATGGACTGACCGATCTCGACGGTAACCATTTCTGATTTTGGCACATCCGGATACTCCTCCTGTCGGCGCTGAATCATGATCGAAGTCAGATTCTGGGTGTAGATTGGCGGCGTCCCGAAACGCGGGAGGATGAACGGGATACCGCCGATGTGGTCGAGATGGCCGTGCGTGATGATGACGCCCTTTACGCGAGAGGCGTTCTTTTCCAGATAACGGGTGTTGGGGAGAATGTAGTCAACGCCCGGGGAAGCGTCTTCGGAGACGAACTGGAAACCGGCGTCAAAGACGAGTATGTCGCCCGTTGCGCCCACCTCCACTGCGGTCATGTTGCGGCCGACCTCCTCGACGCCCCCGAGCGGAATGATGCGGACGGTAGACGGTCCTGCGGGTTCCGGGAAATAATCGGCCGCGCGGTTCGTGCGCACGCTTGTTGCCGAAGGGCGTCTCAGGATTCTTTGAATGCGGCGCGCGGCACCGCCGGGGTGCGGTGTGGCGCGGCCTTGCGGACGATTACCGCGTTCAAAACGTCGCGGACCGCGGCTCGGTCGTGTCTCACGTTCCGGACTTGACGCGGGTGCCGGTGCCGGTGCTTGGTTCATAATGATGGTAGTTATTGACTGTGAAATTGATAAACGTTACTGACTAAGTTTTCTCCTTTGATAGCAAAGAAAACCCGTACGAAAATATCTAGCGATTCTGGTGCACAAAGAAAGGCCACACGGCGTCAACCGATCGATACCAGGAAGCGACAGTCGCGAAACGATCCGCGGGGGTTATGATCTGCGGAAGCATGACGCCCCTAAGATCGTTCGGGACCGTGTAGGTGAAATCAGGCGCGTAAATGAAAGCAGCAGGGTAATCCGCGGCGACAGTATCCTCAATCTTCTGAAGATCGGCCGCTCGCAACGCCTGATCCGGAGAACCGCGCGCTTCCTCAAGCAGTGCATCGACCGTCTTGTTCGCGTACAGTGCGATGTTGAGACCGGGATCGTTGCGCTCCTGGGAGTCCCAGAAAGCATAGAGGTCCTGCTCACGACCGACGACCATGCCGTAGAGGAGCGCCTCGTACTTGCGGGGGCGTATGACGTTCTGAGAAAGATCGCCCGGCTCGTAGAGTTCAATGGTAACGGGAATGCCGAGTTTCTCCCAGTCTGCTTTCACCGCGCTCGCCACATTTTTCAGCTCGGGCACATTCGACGTGCGAATGGTAATGGCATCGAGTGTTTGTTTCGCCGCCGCATTTTTCCAGAGGCGCGCAGTACCGTCATATACCCATCCCCCCGCCCGCAGTATTTGCGCGGCGTCCTCCGTCGGGTTTTTCGATTGGGGAACCGGTACTTGTCTCACCAATCCTCCCGGCGGTACCGGCCCCATAATCGCGGTCGCGTAACCGCCGAGCACCGTATCGATAATAGTCTGCCGATCAAGTGCCGTCGAGAGCGCCTTTCGTACTTCTTCCCGTGCGTAGACCGGCTTTTCGCTCGGATTCCAGAACACGCCGAAAATACGGGCGTAAGGGGCGGTCAGCGCTCCCGCCGTGCTCACGCCATACGCGCTCTCGATGGCTCCGCTTGCAAGTGCGCTCGCGACATCTTCGCTGCGGGCATAGAAGTTGAAGCGAATGCCGTTCAGATAGGGCCTGCCGAGCACATAATACGGATTCTCAGCGAGAGACACGCTCTCTATGAGTCCGGAAGCATCGCGCGAAACATTCGTAACCCGGAACGGTCCTGCACCTACGGGAACGGTCTCGAGGGTTGAAAAGGGAAATTCCTCATTCGATATGTTCTGCCAGAGGCGCGAAGGAAGGACGCCCAAGGTCGTCAACCCGAGAAAGGGTGCGTAGGGTTTCGAGAGGGTGAAGCGTACGGTGCGTTGGTCGACCGCGAGTGCGTTTACCCCCGCCCAGTCCGCGTACTCCGGGCTCTTCAGTGCGGCGTCCTGCGCCTTCTGTACCGTGAAGACGACATCGCTCGCTGTGACGGGAGAACCGTCGGAGAACTTCGCGTCTTCACGCAAGACGAAGGTGTAGGTTTTACCGTCGGGGGAGACGGTATAACTTTCCGCGAGCACGGGTACGAGCGTTCCCGTGCCCGAGAGCCCCATAAGCCCGGCATACGTAAGCGCGGAAAGATCGCGATCCGCGTCCGTAATGCCGAGAAGCGGGTTTATAAACCGAGGACTCCCGACCCCGCCCTCGACAAGAGTCCCTCTATAGCTCGGTACCTGTATGAGGAGCGACTGCTCGAGCCCGTAAATGCTCGAGACGGAGGCAATGCCGACAACGGCCATAAGCAGATAGAACAAGGCGCGGTCGCCCGAAGAGAGGGCGTTGATACGCGTCCTGAAATATTCAAGCGCGCGAATATTGCGTACTCGCAAAAACCGTTCCCGCCAAAGCGCTCCGTATCCGATGGGGTGAAAACCGTCCGGGCGGGTCATAACCCTGACAAAAGGAAGTTCGCTATCGCTGTGAGTACGAGAATAACCGCGATGGCGATGGTCGCATTGAACAGGAACTTCTCCGCGCCTCTGCGCTTGTAAAAGGTCGACGCGAAATTGTCGCCCCCGAATGCTCCTCCCAAGGTCGCGCCGCGTTGCTGCAGCACAATGCCGACAATGAGGAGTATTGAGAGGATGATTTCTGCGTACGGCAATGCCGGTACGAATGCCTCCATTTGTGAGAGCAAGGATAGCACGGCAGGCCGGAAAGATGCAACTTGCGTGAGGTCGTCGGTTTCTCTATACTCGCAATGCACGGGCAAGATTATTCATCTACATTATAAGGACATGGTAAAAACAACAAAGAAATTTCCATTCATGCCGCTCGGCGAGCGCATCGTGGTAAAGCCGTCCCTAAAAGAAGGCGAGAAAGTGCTCGCATCGGGCATCATCATTCCTGAGACGGTAGACAAGGAGAAGCCTGCAAAGGGCGTCGTGGTCGCCGTCGGCCCGGGTAAATACGAAGACGGCAAACGCGTACCGGTACAGGTAAAGGAGGGTGACGTGGTGATTTTCTCGAAATACGGCTACGATGAAGTGAAAATTGAAGGCGAAGAATACTACATCCTGCCCGAATCCGGCGTCTTGGGCATCCTAAAATAGCTGATTATTAGTTATTAACGACATATTATTTTTATGGCGAAACAAATTCTTTTTTCTGAAGACGCACGTAAAACCATCGCGAAAGGAATCGCGCAAGCGGCGCGCGCGGTGAAAGTGACGCTCGGGCCGAAAGGCCGCAATGTCGTTATCGAGAAGTCCTACGGCGGCCCGCGCATCACGAACGATGGCGTCTCCATCGCGAAAGAAATTTCACTCAAGGACCGGTTCGAGAATATGGGTGCGGAAATCGTGAAGGAAGTAGCGAGCAAAACCAACGACACTGCCGGAGACGGTACGACGACCTCGGTGGTGCTGTTCGAGGCGCTTGTTGAGGACGGCCTCTCGCGGGTGATGAAAGGCGCAAATGCGATGGCGATTCGGCACGGCATGGAGACAGCGAAAATTGCCGCGCTTGCGGAGCTCAAAAAGATGGCGAAACCGGTCAGCGGGAAAAATGAAGTGAAGCAGGTTGCCTCCATTTCGGCGGAGTCCGAGGTGCTCGGCTCTATTATCGCCGAGGCGGTGGAGAAGGTGGGTGCGAGCGGTGTCGTAACGGTAGAGGAGAGCCAGGGCATGGAGCTTTCCTATGACATCGTGGAAGGGCTCCAGATAGACAAGGGGTATGTGTCAGCCTACATGGTCACGAACGCAGAGCGCATGGAGGCAGAGATGAAAGACGCGCTTATTCTCCTCACCGACAAGAAGATAGGGAACGTGCAGGAAATTCTGCCGCTTCTCGAGAAAGTCGCCCAGTCAGGAAAGAAAGAGCTCGTTATCATCGCGGATGACGTTGAGGGCGATGCTCTCTCGACGTTTATCGTGAATAAACTGCGTGGCGCTTTCAGCGTGCTTGCGGTAAAGGCGCCGGGCTACGGCGACCGGAAGAAGGAGATGCTTGCCGACATAGCGACGATCGTCGGAGGACAGGTCATTTCGGAAGAGGTCGGCATAAAATTTGAGAACGCAACGCTTGGCATGCTCGGCAAGGCCGCGCGGGTGGTAGCGACGAAAGATTCAACCACCATCGTCGGCGGCAAGGGCAAAAAGGCGGATATCGCCGCAAGGGTCGGACAGCTCAAAGCGCAGGTGGAGCTTACCGAGTCCAAGTTCGATAAAGAAAAGCTCGAAGAGCGTGTCGCAAAGCTTTCCGGCGGCGTGGCCGTCATTTCGGTGGGTGCTGCAACCGAGACGGAAATGAAGTATCTGAAAGATAAGATTGACGACGCAGTGAAAGCGACAAAGGCCTCTATCGAGGAGGGGATCGTCCCTGGCGGGGGTACCGCGCTTGCGAAAGTCGCGAAGAAGCTCGCGACATACGAGAACAAATCAATGAGCGCAGATGAGAAGGCGGGCTTCGCCATTGTCGTGAGCGCGCTCGAGAAGCCGCTTGCGCAGATAGCCATCAATGCCGGCAAGGACGATGCCGCGGTTATCGTCTCAAAGGTGCAGTCGGGTAAAACAAACGCGGGGTATGACGCGGTTGCGGACGAAGTAGTCGACGACATGCTCACAGAAGGGATTGTCGATCCGGTAAAGATGCCGCGCATGGCGCTTGAAAACGCGGTTTCGGCGGCGGCACTGCTTCTCACTACCGAAGCGGCAATCGCCGATATCCCCGAGCCGAAGAAAGACATGCCGCAGGGCGGTGGCATGGATGGGGGAATGGGATTCTAGGGGAACTCGGAAGAACGTACCGCACCCGCTCTTTGCGTGGTGCGGTATTTCTATTCCTCAGGCGTCTCGTTAAAACTTACGACCTCCCAACCGTGCGTTTTCGAGAGCACCTTCCAGGGATGAAATTCACAAACGGTTATGTTTGCATTATCTGAGTAATTGAAGAATGAGAGCTTCGCATAATCGGAGGCATGGAGGCGCCGCCGGTAGAGGAGGTAGGCAACCAGCATCTTGAGAAAGATGCTGTGGGTCACGACGCAAGTTTCGCGAGTGCCTTGATGGGAAAGGAACCTGAGTGCTCGACGCGCTCGTTTCTTGAGGTCTTCGAAATTTTCCTCATCCGAGTAGCGATAGGTGTCCTCGTGATACGACCGATCCATCTGGTCGACGATGTGCGCGACCACCGGATCATCGTCGCTTTTGCCGACAATTTCGCTCGGATTCCTCCGCTCCGCAAGAAGTTTTGAGTAGGCCATTGGCACCCCGAGATATCGGTTGATAATGTCCGCAGTTTCTCTCGCCCGATCATAAGGACTGGCTATTATTCGTTTGATATGAAAACGCGTAAGATATTTCCCCACCCGTTCTGCCTGGCGCACGCCGTTTTCAGAGAGTCCACCGCTCTGGTCTTGATGAACGTGCTTGGCATTCAGGATCGTCTCACCATGCCGTACGAAATAGAAGCGCCGTGGCCGCATGGATAACATAACGGGAATGGCAAAGGCGCCCAGGAATAGCGGAATAAAAAAAGGGTCGAGTGCGGTGAGAATAATTGACGACGACAGCATGCATCCAGTATAGCCGATGTGCTAGCATTAACAGAACGCGACTCTTGTTTTTTAACGCATGAGCGGCAAATCACTCATCTGGGGCGGCATGATCGTCGGTTCGACCATCGGCAGTCTGTTGCCGTACCTTTGGAACGGCGATTTTTTCGCCTACACGCTCTGGGGCACCATCGGGGGTTTCATTGGCATCTATCTCGGCTTCAAACTCGCCAAGGCGACGGGAGCGCTCTAAACACGAGCACCTAAGTGTGGAGACGGCGGACTTGATCAGGAATAATTCTCTCGCCGTCGCTCAAGAATTTTTACGACCCTGGCTCGCGGTTTTGCCTGCTGGCAAAACATTGCTGCGCCGCGAAGCGGCGCGGCTCTGAAAAATCCTGAAGTTTCTATATGCGGAGACGGTGGGATTTGAACCCACGAGAGGATTTCTCCCCTGCCTCATTAGCAGCGAGGTGCTTTCGACCACTCAGCCACGTCTCCGTTTGAAACAGAATATCAAATTTATCCGCCAAGGACTAGACGGCTCTCTATACACGAAAACCGCTGCCTCCCTCGGGAGGCAGCGGTCTCGGGCAAGCAATCCATCTACTTGCTCGCAGTGATGAATTTATACTGTGTGCCATACGTGCGCCCATAAGCATTTTCAGCGCCGATGCGGAAATAGTACTCTGTATTCGGCTTAAGACCAGTGATGTATGCAGCAGCGCCCACTTCTTTATATCCGGCATTTGCCGACATCGTGTCGGCAAAGGATCCGTAGGACATCGTAGGACCATACTCAAACCAGTAGGTCGTGCGAGCACCATTTGGAATAACCGTACCGACAACGACGGCTGTGGTGCTTGAGACCGAAGCGAATCCCGCGGTAGTGACGACTGGCTTTGCGCCGGTAGTCGAGGTATGGGTGCCACTGTTTGTGGCACTCATCGAGTCGGGAGCCGGGGTAGCGGAACCCGCAGCATTGTAAGTGCCGGGAGCTTGCGTGGTTGCTGCGGGACCTCTCATGAGGAGCCATACGCCGAACACAACAATGGCCGCGACCGCGACCCAGGTCCAAGTAGATGAGTTTTTCATAGGGAAATAATGCTGTGATTTAAAAGAATAATGGCGTACAAGTCCACGCTTCTGTCGTCAAGTATAGCGCATACATGCCTCACCTGAAGACGTATGAATGATGGCCCTCTTACGACCAAGGAGTTCTCAATGAGCAAGGGCGAGCGGGATGATGTGGACAGCGCCGGCGGCCGCGAGCGTATCAATTGCAGCTTGCAGCGTCGCTCCGGTAGTAAGGACGTCGTCAAGAAGTATGTACGTGGAAGCGGAATCTGCAAGGCGTGTCGTCCCAAATGCTCCCCGCATATTTTCCTCGCGTTTCTTCCTGGGAAGTGAGACCTGCGAAGCGGTCTCGCGCGTGCGCGCGAGAAGCGTCGTGTCAATCGTGATGCCGTCGAGCTCTCGTAGGGTACGATTCGCAATTTCTTCGACCTGATTGTAGCCGCGTTCTTTACGCCGCTGCGTACCGAGCGGCATTGGTACAAGAGAGACGGAGGGTGTCGTACGTCCCGCTTCGTCGGCATCACGCAAGTATTCGGCGAGCACGGCAGAAAGAAGGGCAAATGCCTTTTCACTGCCGTGATATTTTGCCTCATGGAGCACGGCGCGTACCGGAACGACAGAAAAGGGAAGGAGCGTGACCGTGCCCGGATGCGTTTTGAGCGTCATGCGCGGAGCGATAAGCGCGATGAAAGCATCGTTTGAGACGCCGCGTAACGCGACTTCGTCCGCGCGCGGAGGAAAGAGGATGTCGAGCCAGCGCCCCATGGTATTATTCTCGCATGTTTAGCTTGAAATCTCTCGCTAATTTTTTTGCAAAGAACAAAGAAGAAAGCGTTCTTGGCGTTGATATAGGGTCATCGTCTTTGAAGGTCGTCCAGTTGCGCAAGAAACAGGGTCGTGTGGTGCTTGAAACCTACGGCGAACTTGCACTCGGGCCCTACGGGGGCGCCGAGGTCGGGCAGTCAATGAATCTTTCTGCCGAGCAGATTATCGAAACGCTGAAAGATCTTTTGCGCGAAGCGAAGGTGACGACAAAGAGTTGCGGCGTCTCGATACCGTTTGCGCGTTCGCTGCTTACCCTCGTTGAATTGCCATACCGCAAGAATCCGGATGAACAGAAGACGGTCATTCAGCTTGAAGCGCGGAAGTATGTACCGGTACCGGTTTCCGAAGTGCAGCTTGATTGGTTTATCGTGCCAGCGGAAACTCCTTCAGAAGATATTGCTTTGCGCGGGAAGGTGGAGGTGCTTATCGTTGCCGTCCACAATGACGAATTGAAGTTTCTCCAAAACGTCATCGCCGGGGCAGGTCTTACCGCTAGTTTTTACGAAATCGAGATCTTCAGTACCATTCGCGCGGCGGTTGAAGAGCCGGTAAAGCCGGTCATGGTGCTCGATATCGGTGCGGCTTCGACAAAAACCTACGTTGTCGAGCGCGGAATAGTTGCGCTTTCGCACGCCATAAGCGTTGGAAGCCAGGATATCACGCGCGCCATCTCGATTTCCGGCAACGTATCCATCGCCCAAGCGGAAATCCTGAAGAAGGAAAAAGGACTTGGGGAAGGTGATTTTGGTTCGCCCGAGCTTGTTTTTTCGCGCATTTTTTCGGAAGCTCGGCGCGTGCTTATACAGTACGAAATGGCGCACAAGAAATCGATTACTTCCATCGTGCTCACGGGAGGCGGCGGAATCACGAAAGAACTCGACGAATACGCGAAGAAAGTTTTTTCGATCGACGTGCATGTTGCAGACCCTTTTGCGAAGACCGAAGCACCGGCATTCATGCGTTCGGTTCTCGAGAGCATAGGGCCAGAATTTGCGGTCGCCGTCGGTCTCGCGTTGCGCAAGCTCGAAGGCGTATAGATTTGCGAGAAGAAGAAGTTTTGCACACCCGATGGCGTATGTTCTGCCGGAATGGCGTATACTGAAAACGAAATGGCTCTTCCTCCAACGATACCGACTTCATTCGTTCCTTACTCGGCATCCGCTTCGGCACGTCGGTTTCGCGGCGACTACGCCGGCGCGTTCGGTTTTTTCGGATACGCAGTTCTTTTTTTTGTTTTCGCGCTTGCAATCGGTGTTTTCCTCTACGGCAGAGTTCTTGCCGCAACTCGATCTGCGAAAGATGCAGAGCTGGCAAAAGCGGAAGCAGCCGTGGATCCGGCGGTTGTTGACGGCTTTGTACGACTGCACAATCGCCTTAGTTCAGGGCAGACCCTGCTCGCGAACCATATCGCGCTTTCGGGCTTCTTCAATCTGATTGAGGCGATTATCCCCGCCACCGTCAGTTTTACTTCATTGCATCTCTCGTTTGACACGTCCGGGAAGATGAATGTCGAGGGGTCCGGAGTAGCAAAAAGTTTCAATGCCTTGGCGGTCACCTCCACTGTTTTCGCGGCGGACGGCCGGATTAAGAACGCCATTTTTTCGAATATCGTCGTGAGAAAAGACAACTCGGTTTCCTTCGCGTTTGTTGCGACGCTCGACCCGAAGCTCACCGCATTTTCTCCGTCCGCGTCCGTTTCTGCCGCTTCGACAACAACAGGAACCTCTTCGCCATGAATAGCCGCGCCCTATCGCTCCTCGCACTTTTTATCTCTGTCGGCATCTTTTTTGCCTATATACGGCCGGTCTGGACCGGTGAAATAGCTCTTACGAAGGATGCCATTGCGAACGACGATCAGGCGCTCTCCGCCGCAAGTGCATATGCCGCCCAGCAGAGCCAACTCATCGCCGCTCGTGATGCGATAAACCCGACGGATCTCGCCCGGCTCACAAACTTTCTCCCCGACTCCGTCGATAACGTAGGGATTATTCTTGATCTAAATGCGCTCGCCGCCCGTTCGGGGTTTGCGCTCTCCAATATAGACGTTTCTAAGGACGCTCTCGGTTCCTCGGGAGTTCCGCAATCTACGCTTGCTGCGGGCGCAAATCCGGTTGATTCGGTCGACCTTTCGGTTTCTGCAGCCGGCACCTATGCATCATTCAAGGCATTTCTTCAGGGAGTAGAAAAAAGTCAGCGTCTCCTTGATATTCAGGATTTGGTCGTGAAGGGCTCTGACACCGGCATCTACAGCTACCAAATGACGATACGCCTCTATTGGCTGCGTTAACGATATGAAATTTAATTCAAACACCATCCTCACCATTCTCGCTACTCTCGTCATAGCAGGCGGCGCTTACTGGTATTTCTTTACCGGAACAGGAAACCAACCCCCGCTTACCACGAGCGCAACGACCAACGAGTCGCAGATGCATTTTCAGACCCTGGTTAACGAGCTTCAGCCAATCTCATTTGATACCAGCATTTTTTCAGATGCGCGTTTCAATGCGCTCGTCGATCTCACCACGCAGGTTTCTCCGGAACCGAGCGGACGTCTCGACCCGTTCGCCCCAATCTCCGGTATGAGCGCAAAATGAGTAATGAATCCCGTTAGAAATCACAGACGAATAAATTGTATAATCCCAAGGGCTGATTTTATGAACGGTACTAATTTCTAACGGGATGAACCTTCTCGGACTACTTCTTGACAAGGGCGTCATTTCTCCAAGCGACCGCGTGGCGATTGAGGCGGACATCGCCAAGAACCGACCCCTTGAGGACGCGCTTACCGAACATGGCGTTTCGCTTCGCGACGCGCTCGAAGTCGCAGGCAAAGAGTACGGACTCCCCACCCGCATACTCGGCGACCCTCCAGCTTCTGAAGACGTGTTCGGCTACATCCCCATTGACTCCGCCCGTCATTACGGTTTCGTTCCGCTTACGATGGTGGATGGTGCGCTTGAGGTCGGGATTACCGATCCCGACAACATCGAGGCGCTTGATGCGCTGCAGTTCATCTCGGGCCAAACCGGAATTCCTTATAAGATCTTCCTCATTACGAAACAGGACTTTGACCGCGTGCTAAACGCATACCAAAACCTTTCAGGCGAGATCGGCAAAGCGCTTTCTGAATACGAAACAACCGCCAAGCCGGAACCATCCGCGCCGCACAGCCCGTCCGTGGCGGAGTCCGCGCTCGATGATAAACCGCTTACTCTTTCGGGCCCGCACGAAGCGCTGAAAGAAGATGCCCCGGTGACGAAAATCGTTTCCACGATACTGCGGTACGCCATTGAAGGCCGCGCGTCCGACATTCATATCGAACCATCGCCGGGGAAGACACGAGTCCGTTTCCGCGAAGACGGCGATCTACACACCTCTCTCGAGCTTCCGGCGAAGATGCACGAAGCGGTAGTTGCCCGCGTTAAGATTCTCGCGAAACTGCGTCTTGATGAGAAGAGAAAACCGCAGGACGGACGTTTCTCGGCAAACGTGGACACGCGGCGCATCGATTTCCGCGTATCCACATTCCCGACAGAGTTCGGTGAGAAGATCGTGATGCGTATCTTGGATCAATCAGCCGCTACCGCAACGCTGGAATCGGTTGGTCTTTCTGAAGAGCAGCTCGTGAAGGTTCGCGCCATGATGAAGGTTCCATACGGCATCATTCTCATCGCCGGACCGACCGGTTCCGGTAAGTCAACGACGCTTTTCGCGATGCTTTCCGAACTTGATAGGGAGACGGCAAACGTTGTATCGCTGGAGGACCCCGTTGAATACGAGGTTCCTGGCGTTTCCCAAAGCCAGGTACGACCCGAGATAGGGTACACCTTTGCGAGCGGACTCCGTTCCATTTTGCGCCAAGACCCCGATGTCATCATGGTTGGCGAAATCCGCGACAAAGAAACCGCGGCGCTTGCCGTGCAAGCGGCCCTCACGGGCCATCTCGTCTTTTCGACCATCCACACGAACACCGCCGCCGGTGCGATCCCGCGACTTATTGACATGGGTGTCGACCCGTTTCTTATCGCCCCCACACTCATTGCCGTTATCGGGCAGCGCCTTGTCCAGAAGCTTTGCGAGGGTGGCGGCAAACCGTTTCCGATTACCGGCAGCATCAAACTTTTCCTCGATCGGCAATTCGCCGACTTGCCGGAAGAGTACCGCCAAAAACTCCCGCCCTTCAAGGAGTTCTATCATGCGGCCCCCACAGCGGAATGCCCGAACGGCACGCACGGCCGCATGGGCGTCTTTGAAATATTGCGCATGGATAAGAAGATTGAGCAGGTCGTGCTGAAGGAGCCGATTGAGGAGCGCATCTACGGCGCGGCGCGTTTGAGCGGCATGCTTACCATGCGCGAGGATGCCATCGTGAAGGCCCTCGGCGGCGAGGTTTCCTTTGAAGAAATCAACACGCTCGGCGGCGAGCTTTTCCCCGAGGGGGATAATGATTGATTATTTATGTACTATACTGACTGACGATGGCTTACCACGTATATCTCGTTGACGACGACAGATTCTTACTTGATCTCTATGCAATCAAGTTTAAAAACGCCGGGCACGAAGTGACCGTGTTCGGCGACGGCAAGGACCTTCTTGCCGCACTCCGCAAGGAAGGCGCTGTTGTGCCGGACGCCATCCTTCTCGACATCATTATGCCGGGTATGAGCGGTTTTGAAACGCTCGAAACGATACGAAAAGAAAACCTCGCGAAAGGATCAAAAGTAATCATCCTCTCGAATCAGGGCCAGGATTCCGATTTTGAGAAGGCGAAGCAGCTCGCCGCCAACGGTTACATCGTAAAGGCATCCGCAATCCCTTCCGAGGTTCTTATTGAGACCGTGCGTATTATCGAAAAAGACGCTCCCGGCATGGGAGGAAATTCCTAACAAAAATATGGCTGCTGAAAAACGACTTGAGGAGCTCCTTGATCTTGTCATTGCCGAGAGCGGTTCCGACCTACACATCTTCGTCGGCGGCTCGCCGATGCTGCGCGTCTCGGGTGCGCTCATCCCACTCTCAAAATATCCCGCGCTTACTGCCGAGGAAACCGAAGCGATGCTGAAAAGCATCGTACCTCCGGATCGCTGGGATTCGTTTCGAGAAAATCAGACGATAGACCTTTCTTACGCGTACGGAAAGGACATGCGTTTCCGAGTTAACGGTTACCGCGTGCAAGGGGGGACTGCCATCGCCTTCCGACTCATACCGCACGCAATCCGCACCTTTACCGAACTGAATCTGCCCTCCGTACTCGAGGTTTTCACGCAGCGTACCCAGGGATTTTTCCTTACAGTCGGGCCGGTAGGGCAGGGGAAGTCAACGACGCTTGCCGCGATGATAAACCGTATCAACGACTCGCGTGCGGAGCACATCCTCACTATCGAAGATCCGGTGGAGTATCTTTTTACGCCGAATAAATCCCTCATCCACCAGCGTGAGGTTTACATCGACGCGCCCGACTTCCACGCTGCGCTCCAAAGCGCTTTCCGCGAGGACGTGGATGTCATCATGGTCGGTGAAATGCGCGATTACGAGACCATCTCCGCCGCCGTAACCGCGGCTGAGACCGGCCATCTCGTCTTATCGACGTTGCACACGAATAACGCCGCGCAGACCATTGACCGCATTATCGATATGTTCCCCGCAGAACAGCAGGGGCAGGTGCGCGTGCAACTCGCCGGTTCGCTCGCGGGCATTTTCTCCCAGCGGCTTATACCGCGCGTTTCAGGCGGGCTTATCCCGGCGTATGAGCTTCTCATCAACAACAACGCAGTGGCAAACCTTATTCGCGAAGCGCAGACTCACGAAATAAGCGCGGTCATCCAAACCTCTTCGCAAGAAGGTATGATCGACATGGACCGCATGCTCGCGGACCTCGTGCATCGAGGGGAGGTGACCGTCGAGCACGCCTACGAGCACGCGATGGATCCAAAAACTTTCGAGCGGTATCTCTGACCATGCTTTTCAAATACCACGCGATTGATCAAGACGGGCATGAGCGAGAGGGAACCATCGAAGCGCCTTCACAGGAAGTCGCGGTTTCTGCGCTCCAGCGGCGCAACCTCATCGTCTCGGTAATCGATTCAACGGAAAAACGTTCGCCGCTCGAAATCGAGATTCCGTTTTTCAACAGAATCTCCAATAAAGATATCGTCATCCTTTCGCGCCAGATAGCGACCCTGTTTGAAGCGCAGGTGTCCGCGCTACGCGTATTTCGCCTCCTTGCGGCTGAGGTCGACAATAAGCCGCTTGCAAAGGTTCTTTCCGAGGTAGGGGACGACATTCAAGGCGGGAACCCCATAAGTAAAGCGCTTGCCCGCCATCCGAAGGTTTTCGCAGCATTCTATGTGAACATGGTCAGCGCAGGCGAGGAGTCTGGAAAACTTTCCGAAACATTCACGTATCTTGCCGACTACCTCGACCGCTCGTACGACATAGTCAGTAAGGCGGAAAACGCCCTCATCTACCCGATTTTCGTCATCGGGATCTTTTTCGGAGTGATGGCGCTCATGCTTACGCTGGTCATCCCGAAAATAAGCGCCATCTTGCTTGATTCCGGTCAGGCAATACCGCTCTATACGAGCATAGTGATCGGTTTCTCAAACTTTCTTGTCAACTACGGAATCTTTCTGCTCATCGGACTCATCGCCCTTGGCTTTTATGTATGGCAGCTTGGAAAGACCGCCCGCGGCAAGCTCATCCTTGACGACTTGAAGCTCTCGGTACCGTACGTCGGCGACCTTTATAAAAAGCTATATCTCGCGCGCATCGCGGACAACTTTTCCACCATGCTCATATCAGGTGTTTCGGTCGTCCAAGCACTCGATATTTCCGCATCTGTTGTCGACAATGCCGTGTACGCGAGCGTGCTTGGCGAGGTTGCCGTGGACGTCAAAGGCGGCTCTTCCATATCAAACGCCCTCGGCAAACATCCGGAGATACCGGGCATCATGGTGGCGATGACGAG
>JAGXBE010000022.1 GCA_018971265.1 Patescibacteria group bacterium | reverse complement strand
GCGCGATACGCCTTATCGGCCTTTGCGCCTATCTCGTCGAGCTTCGCAGCAAGTTCGGGGTCAATCATGCGGATTTTTCAAACTGTTCTACTCCAGAGATGGAAGACCCAGTTCACTATCGAGAGCACGAGTGCGAAAAGAAGCGCCGTCCAGAATCCGGCAACCGAGAAGCCGGGTACGAGGAAAGTCGTGAGCATGACAAGGAGCGCATTGACGACGAGTGAGAAGAGGCCGAGCGTGAGGATGTTGATAGGAAGCGTCAGAATGAAAAGAATGGGACGGATAAGAAGATTGAGCGCACCGAGGACGACAGCAGCGATAAGAGCCCCGACGAAAGTTACCGTAACGCCCGGAACGATGTATGCAGCAATACCGATCGCGAGCGCGGCGACGAACCAGTGGAAAAGTAGTTTCATCCCGTTAGAAATAGGACGCGAACGTACCGATTGTGGTACGACCGAACCCTATTCGATTAGAGTTAATAATTGAATCCAATTTCATATGAGTGACGTGTCCGCGATTTCTAACGGGATTCATGATGAAATCATACCAGATGCACGACGAGATAGAGGAGCCCTGCGCCGAATAGGGTCATAATCGTCGTCAGGGCACGCGGATGCCGGTGGTGGCTTTCGGGGATGAGGTCGCTCGCCGAGAGATACAAGAAAGTACCGACGAAAACGGCGATGACGAGTCCGAGCACTGATTCCGGGATTCGAAAAAAGAGCGTTGAGGCCGCACCGAGAACCGGTGCGCTTGCGTCGATAAGAAGCCAGCGGAGCGCCTTCTTCCGGTGGCCTCCGTTCTTGAGTACGAGGTTCACGGTGTTGATGCCATCTGAGAAATCGTGCGTAAGTATTGCGATAGTGATGATGACGCCGAGCGCAACGGAGGCCTGAAAACCGACACCGAGTGCGACGCCGTCGAGAAAGCTGTGCGTCGAGAGAGCAAGCGCGCTGAAAGAGCCGCGCGAAACGCTCGTCTGCGTATCGTCTTCTTCGTGCGTATGCAGAAGTATGAGCCGGTCGAGAATAAGATATCCGAAAAATCCACAGGCGATAAAGAATGCAATCGTTCCCGCCTTATGGTATTTCGTCCCGAGGTCAATGGCCTCGGGCAAAAGATCAAAGAGTGCAACCCCTGCGACCGCGCCCGCCGAGAAACCTAGAATCAGGTGCAGCTTGTCGCGAAAACGGAGCGCAAAAGAGCCACCAATAAAAGTTGCCACCGACGCTGCCAGGGCGACAAGGAGGACAATCATACCGACATGATACACCGCGCAGACAGTATTCCGAGATGCGCGTCGAAACTACTTCAGCAACGGGTCAATTGCCGCTTGGAAATTTGCATAGGGGTACGCGCCCGCGAGAAGCTGCGTGCCGATGATAAAGGAAGGCGTCGCGTTCACGCCGAATTTCTGCCCCTCAGTTCTGTCGGCATTTATCGCCGCATCGTACGTCGTTTGGTTCGTTTTCACCGCCGCAGCGACCTTGCTCGCGTCAATGCCGCTTATCGAATCGGTTATCTTCGTAATAAAGGAGAGATTGTCCGCGGCGTTCAAGCTGTTCTCCTGCGGCTGCTGATTATAGAATGCTGAGCGCCATGCGAAGTACTGGCTCGGATACAATGCCCAGACTGCGCGAGCGTACTCTGCGTCCACCATTGAATTAGGTCCGAGGAATGCGAAGTCCAGAAAGACGACTTTCGCTTTTCCCGCGTCCACATAATCCTTCACCACTTGCGGGAGGGTGTTGAGTTCGAATTGCTTGCAGAACGGACACTGAAAATCAGACCAGAAGGCGATGGTGATGGGGGCGTCTGGCTGCCCGATAAACGGGTCGCCATCAGTCTTCACATCTTTGATATTTACGGCCGGTCCCGCACCCGACGGCGCGGTGCCAGCTGTTCCCGCTGAGGGATGCGAGCCGTTCCAAACGACCGCGCCCGCGATGAAAAGCCCTGCGAGCACGACTGCCGCCGGCAGAAAGAACTTGCTGCTGATTTCATTGTTGTCCATATGGGTCTAATAGTACCATAGGCGGGATTATGCACAGACGTACACACCATCTTACCGCAGGGTGATATGCTTTATTATCATGGGAGCGGCTAAGACCCCTTCATTTTAACAATATCTGTCCATATATGGATCAACCCCTTGACCAGCCCTTCGTCTCGACAGGTGGAGCACCCGCACAACAACCGGCTACTCCCTCGCAAGGGAGCCGGAAGAATACCTTCGTCGCAGCGATGAGTTACTTTGGTCCGCTCGTTGTTGTTTCCTATGTCCTCGCAAAAAAAGATTCATTCGTCATGTTTCATATCCGCCAGGCTGCCGTTTTGTTTTGCATCGAAGTCGCGCTCTGGGTGCTCACGTCGTTCTTTTGGCCGCTCTGGCTGTTCTGGCAGCTCATCAACCTCGGCATTTTCGTTCTGGCCATTATCGGCATCGTGCATGCGGTACAAAGCGAAGAGACCGAGCTTCCGCTCGTGGGACACCTGGCAGTCCACATCCCTCTTTAATTTTCGAAGAAATTGATTTTGCTTGTATGACGCTGTTTGGTGCAAAAGTCTATGCGGCGACAGCGAAGATTCCGAAGGGCAAAGTCGCTACCTACGGTCAGATAGCGCGGCTTGCCGGGTCGGCGCGCGCAGCGCGCGCCGTCGGACAGCTCATGGCCCGCAACAAAAATCCGAATGCTGTGCCGTGCCACCGCGTGGTCGGCTCAACCGGCGCACTCACCGGCTACGCTTTCGATGGCGTTTCCATGAAGCGCAAAAAACTCATTGACGAAGGCGTCTCTTTCAAGGGTCCGCGCGTAGACCTGATGATTTCCGGCTGGAAACATTGATGCGGAATGGCTTTCTGGTATCCAGAAAGAGGAAGTGATACCATGCCGCCGGACATATCCGTTAGGAGAATCCTATGAAAATCGCAACGCTTGCTATCATTACGCGTGGAAATGATGTGCTTCTCGGCTTGAAACGAGGCGGCTCCGGAATCGGCGATGGCACATTGAACGGCCCGGGAGGAAAGCAGGAAGCGGGCGAAACAATTCTTGAATGTCTCATACGCGAGGTTGAAGAAGAAGTAGGAGTTTTCGTTCAGCCGGCGATGACCGAAAAAGTCGCGATAATACTTTTTCACGCAGGCGCGGTGCCTGATTTTGAAGTGCATGTATATCGCGCGCACAAATTCGTCGGAGAACCCCGCGAGACTGAAAGCATGATTCCTGCGTGGTATGACATCGACAATCTCCCTATTGACCGCATGCTCGAGTCCGATCGCATGTGGTTCCCTCAACTCATCCGGGGCGAAAGGTTTTGCGCGAATGTGTACTATCAGGAACGCGCAAAAGGTTTTCTTGATATTGAATTCCTCCCGTTCGCCGAATGACAGTGGCCCGGTCGCGCACAAATGCGCGACCTTTTTTATTAAACGAACCAAGATATCACTGATACTGGATATAAATGGGCGTGGGCATGAGCCGAAGCACCTCTTCGTTTGTGAGCAGGCCCGTTGAGGGCGGTTTGAGATCGTTCTTATAAAAAAGCTTTATGCCGGTAAACTGCACCGGTTCGGGATAAATCACTCTTTTGTAGGTCCCCTTCTTTTTTGCCTGTGAACCCCATCCATCCATGTCCATCACTATCTGCACCTCGGGCAACGGTTGTATTTTTTTATAATTCGTCACCATGCCTTGCGTAAAACGGTGTACGACGAGCACTTTGGGCGGCACATGGTACTCGTTCACGAGACTCGCAAGGTATTGTGCCGCATAGTTTACATCGCTCGCGTCGAATGTACCGATGACCGTGCCGGGGGGGTTGCCGTATTTCATCGAGAATTCAGGGTCGATGGCGAGCTCGACCTGCGGCATTTTCAAGTATTTCTCAAGCATCGGAAGTTCGTGTTCGAGCGTGCTCATCCCGACTTGTATGTCGAGAATCAAAAGCCCGTGTGCTTCATTCGCCATAAGAAGCGCCTGTTCGATCTGGTCGTCCGGCATTCGGAGGATGTACTTCCCTTCTTTACCCGCGCTTCCTTGCGCTACGACCGCGATGTACTGTATGGCCGGTACGGCCAGCGTTGTCGGGTCGGCTGCCGTCCAAGTGGCGGTTGTGCTTGCGAGCATTGCGAGCACCTGATCGGGAGGATACTCCCCGAGCACGCCCATCTGCTTTGAATAAAAGTTCCCGTAGTAGGCGACGATGCGCTTGAAAGGTAAGATCGCACCAGCATTCGGATAGACCGTCTTCACCGGCCAGAGCCGAGGCGTCGAGGTGGCGATATGCACTGTGGTCGTTGCAACGGCCGTCGTCGAAGTCGCCGTGGTCGTGCTCACGTGAGCGAGAGCCAGGAGCCGCGCGTCATAATCCGCTTTATCGAGCGTCGGGAGCGGAATGAAACGTTCCGGTGTGTTCGCCGCCCCAGAGCGATATTCCGTGGAAAATAAATTGGTGAAGCTGTAAAGGTACACGAGCGCGGTCGTGAGTACGGCAAAACCAATGACCATCCCCCGCCGCATCATCCTAGACATACGGCATATTCTAGCCGACGGACGCGAAAAGCTCTACCCGCTGCCGATAAGGGCGATTTTCTTTGCGCGCGGCCAGGTCTTGATTTCGGCCTCGCGAGCACGCGCCTTTTTCATATTTGAATGTCTTTCCGAATATTTAAGTTCGACCGGACGGCGGATTTTGGTGTAGTGGGCGCCGCGTTTCGATTCGTTGTGCTCCTTCATTCTCTTTTCGAGATTGTTGGTGCATCCGACGTACAAGGACTTGTCCGCGCATTCAAGAATATAGACGAAGTGAATCACTCTCGTATTCTACCTGAACCAGAGCATCCGTGGTCCGCCAAGCCCGAGTTGCTCATTTGGCTAACGTGAGCTGTTCCCGGACGAGTATATGTTGGCTGGGGGATTAGGAGTCGGACCTAGATTGAGGGCTTCAAAGGCCCCTGTCCTACCGGCAAGCGACCGAGAGAAAAGCGAACTGTTCTGTGCAGTGCTGGGAGACTAGGAATCGAACCTAGATTGAGGGCTTCAAAGGCCCCTGTCCTACCTTTAGACGATCTCCCAGCACTGAACGGAACGCGTTGCGGTTCGCATTTTCCGAGGGAGCGCTGCCGGAAAGCTATGCTTACCATTAGACGATCTCCCAATGAAAGCACTTTAACATTTTACGCTTTGGGCGAAAATGCGCGGGTGCTAGAGATGACAGAGTGCCTTGAGCTCGCCTACATCGGCGGCGGTAAGTTTTTCCGCATTCCCTTCGTTATATGCATACATAATGGCATTCGGGTCCGTGTTGTGCTCGAGCCCGAGCGCGTGTCCGAGCTCGTGCGCAAGAACACGGACGAGTTTGTCATGATTTTCGAATTGATACACGTTTATTCGAGTCCCCGAAGCGTCTTGTATGTACTCCCCTTCGTTAAAGTTAGTGCCTGCGGCGGTATTGTAGGTATCAACTTTCACATTCGTTTGTGCCGCCATCGCATTCAACGCCGCCGTACCGGCGTTTATCGCATCGGCTTCGCTGTTTAATTTCTGCTGTGTGTTCTCGAGCTCGGCGTAGACATCGGGAGGCGCGCCGCCCTGCGCGTTCCAGTATGCGACCTGCGTTTCGTATTGCTGCTTGTCGTTCCGGTACTGCGCCACGAGCGCGTCGAGTGCGCTTTTCTTCGCGTCATATGCCGCTTGTTCCGTATCGATTTTCTGCCCGAGTTTGGTCGTCGCCTGGCGAGAATCGTAGATGAGGTTGATTTTCAAAGCGCCGTCCGGCGCATACGCAAAAAGCGAATGGCCTGCAGCATCGTCCCACATCTTCGCCGCTGTCGCGACTGCGGCAAGGAAGTCCGCGCGGCTTTCGCCGAAACGCGGATCAAAGGAGCCGATGCTGTACTCAACGGGCGTCGAACAGGGCGCCGGATTCGCATGATAGACGAATCCGGCTATCGCGACGAGGACGATGAGGGGAATGAGAAAACGACCGATAGAACGCAGCGTGGTCATTCGGGGAAAAGCTCGAGGATGGCAAGCTCGAGAGGAAGCGCCTTGATGGGCGCATAGCGCATGCGCTCGGCGGCGGTAAGGAAAGCGAGCATGGTCGCGTGGGTGATGTCTTTCCCTTTCGCATATTCTTCGAGCGCGGCAAATTCGTCCGCACCGAGTTCCTCGACAAGCGCGACGCGGAGCTCGGGCGCATAGCGCAGGAGAAGCGTTGCGCGGAGCGCCTCGAGCACGAGTTCCAAGAAGAGCTTCATGTCAACACCGGACTTCGCCGTACCCTCAATCGCGGAGAGCGCGGCCCCGCGCTCTCCGGAGGCAAGTGCGACTATGAGCGCGTGCACCTGCGCGCGCTTCGGCGCACCGGTCGCCTTTTCCACTTCTTCGAGTGAAAGTCTTTTCCCGCCGGCCCCCGCGAACACCTTTTGCAAAATGGAGAGCGCGTCGCGATACGAACCCTCGGAGAGGGTTGCTACCAGTTCCGCGGCATTGCTTTCGAGCGCATATCCCTCTTTTTCCGCCACGGATGCAACCATTTTCGCGAGTATCTGACGCGTCGGCTTCTTAAACTCAAACACCTGGCAGCGCGACTGCACCGTTTCCGGCACTTTCTCGAGCTCGGTTGTCGCGAGGATGAAGACGGTGTGCGCGGGCGGCTCCTCAAGCGTCTTCAAAAACGCATTCCAGGCGCTCTTTGAGAGCATGTGGGCCTCGTCAAGGATATAAACTTTGTACGTCGAACCGAAAGGAAGCGTGTACACACCCTCGACAAGGGCACGGATGTCCTCGACGCTGTTGTTGCTTGCGGCATCTATTTCGTATACGTCATGCTCGTCATAGGCATCGGTGTTGATTGCGCGCGCAAAAATGCGCGCGACCGAAGTTTTCCCGAGACCGCGACTACCCGCGAAAAGGTAGGCATGTCCGATGTTTTTTGTTTTTGCCGCTTCTTCGAGCGGTTTCGTCACCTGCTCCTGTCCCACAACATCTTTAAAAGTAGCGGGGCGGTGCGTGCGATAGAGAGACTGGTGCGCCATGGATAGCGGCACTATAGCATGCATATAAAAGAGCGGCCGCTCCGTAGGGGCGGCCGTGCGCGTCTCATTGCGAGAGCGTGAATGCAAAAGTACGCGTGTTTTCACACCACTTGAATCCGCACCGTACCGGCTCACGGTCGTATACGAGATGCATTCGTTGTGCGCGCACCTCGCATTCCTCGGGGGTGAGCTTTTGAGCGGCTTCCGGGTTTCCAAACGGATGGTAGGGCGACTGACATGCAGGAAGCACGTGAACCGCTTCGAGCTTAAGCTCGCGCCCGAACAGTATGACCGCGCGATACAGGAGCCGTTCCCAATGGAGCGGGCAAAGATATTCTTTTGCCCCCTTCACACCCTGCAATTGCCGAATGACGAGACGTTTCGATTTCTTCTCGAAGCCGATAACGGCGATGGGTATGTCCCTCGCTGCGCCGTGCACACAGAGCACGAATCCGGAGGCGGTTTCGAAATAGATTTCCGGATACAGCATGCGTCGACCGATTCTTCGCGAGGCGGAAAAGTCGAGCTTGTACTTGTAGCGGTTCGCGTCCTCCGCATGCGTCTTTTTCACGCAACCTGCAACGAGAGTGTCGAAGCGTGCGAATACTTTCCCAAACGAGCCCTCATACGCCCTGGCTCGCGCGGCAAAACGACGGTCGAGGAAATCGCTTATGAAGCAGCTTTCCATGACTCTCTCCTGAAGTTCTTCCGGCGCTATCGTAGCGCGGTGGCACCCGGTGTCAATATATGATATGCGCGAGCTCGGACGCGGACTCGGCTTCCATAAGCCGCGCACGGAGCTCTGCTGCGCCATCAAAACCGGTAACAAACGCCTTGATGTGTTTCTTGAGTATGGAGAAGTTCTTCGGCGGCGAGAGCTTTTCAAACGCGTATGCGAGCTCATTGAGCGCCGCGAGTTTCTCCTGAAGCGGCGTGTCGTCGGACTTCCGTCCGGCAAAGACCCATGGGTTGCCGAACATGCCGCGGCCAATCATAACGCCGTCACATCCGCTCTCGATGGCGAGTCGTCTGCCCTCTTCAATGCCCCCCACGTCGCCGTTACCGATGAGAAGCACGTCGGGGTTGACGCGATTTCTGATCTCGACCGCCCTCTTCATCAATTCCCAATTGGCACTCACGAGCGACATTTCTTTCCGCGTGCGCAAATGAAGTGTGATGGCGGCGGGTGCCGCCTCGAGAAGTACCGGGAGCCATCCATCGAGCGATTCGACGGCGTAGCCGACACGCGTCTTTACCGAAACGGGAAGGGTGCTCGCCTCCTTTGCGGCGCGGATGACCTGCTGCGCGACTTCCGGCGTCCGTATCATCGCGGCTCCGCACCCCTGCTTCTCAATAGTCTTATCAGGACAGCCCATGTTGATATCGACGCCGTCGAACCCGAGCTCGGCGACAAGCTTCGTCGCATACGTAATCATTTCCGGTTTGCTCGAGAATATCTGTGCGACTATCGGCCGCTCGACTTCGCTCTTCAGGATGTCGCGCATGAGCGGATTTTCAACATCCGGCAGCTTCCCTATTTCGCGCGTGTGGTAGAGGCCGTCAGCAGAAACAAATTCGGTCCAATACACGTCGGGTGCGCCCCGCTTCGCAACGAGCGCGCGAAAAGCGGCATCGGTCACGTCTGCCATGGGTGCCATAGCGAAAAACGGTTTTGATAAACGACTCCAAAAGGATTCCATGGGCGTCACTTTGAGTTTCGTTTCAGGTAGATTTTCCCGCTGAAACGCAAGTCGACGTATTGCAGGGTCGGGTCGGAGAGATTCAACTGATT
>JAGXBE010000002.1 GCA_018971265.1 Patescibacteria group bacterium | reverse complement strand
GGAGAAGCGCGGCGCCAAGGGCGCCGCGGGGCATGCATACGATGCGGCCTCTATTACGGTTCTCGAAGGGCTCGAGCCAGTGCGGAAGCGCCCGGGCATGTATATCGGGACCACCGGCCCCGACGGCCTCCACCACCTCATCTGGGAGATTTTTGACAATGCCCGCGACGAGGCGATGGGCGGCTACGCGAACGATATCGAAGTCGCGCTTTTGCCGGGCGGATACGTACGGGTGGTGGACAACGGGCGCGGCGTCCCTGTGGGCATCCACCCTAAAACAAAAGTCTCCGCACTCGAGACCATCATGACCACGCTCCATGCCGGCGGAAAATTCGGCGGCCCGGAATCGGGCTACAAAGTGTCGGGCGGTCTCCACGGAGTGGGTGCCTCCGTGGTGAACGCGCTTTCGGAGCACACGAAGGTTACTGTGCACCAAGACGGCGGCACGCATGTGCAGGAATACAAGATAGGCAAACCGCTCGCCAGGGTTAAGAAAACCGGTACGACGAAGGAACATGGCACCGTCGTCCTCTTCAAACCCGACGCGGCCATCTTCAAAGAAGGCGTCGAGTGGAACTGGGAAAAAATCGTGACGCATCTGCGCCAGCAGGCCTACCTCGTGAAAGGCGTGCGCATCACGGTCATCGACGCCCGGGAGCTTTCCGAAGTCGCCGATGGAGGATGCTTCTATCTGCGCGAACTCTCCCTCGACGCCCCTTCAATGACGTTCTATTTCGAGGGCGGTTTGAAATCGCTCGTCGCGTTCTATAACAAGCACCAGACACCGGTGCACAAGAATATTTTTTATATTGATCGCGAGCAGGACAGCGTGGCGGTCGAGGTCGCGCTCCAATACGTCGACGACATCACGCCGCGGATCACCGCTTTTGCGAACAATACCTACAACAGCGAGGGCGGCACCCACATCACCGGCTTCAAGACGGCGCTCACGCGCTCACTGAATTCGTACGGCAGAAACGCGAACTTTCTCAAGGAAAAGGATGAAAACTTTACCGGCGATGATGTGCTCGAGGGCATTACTGCCGTCGTTTCGGTGAAGCTTCCCGAAATCCAATTCGAAGGTCAGACGAAGGCGAAACTGGGATCGGTCGAAGCGCAGGGTGCGGTTGCGACGGTTTTCGCTGAAGCATTCGGTGCGTTCCTCGAGGAGAATCCGGACGATGCGCGGGCCATATTGGGCAAGGTGCAGCTCGCGCTAAAGGCGCGCAAAGCGGCGAAAGCGGCAAAGGACTCGGTGCTCAGGAAGGGTGCCTTGGAGGGCATGACCCTTCCCGGGAAGCTCGCCGACTGCCAAACAAAGAGCGCCGCAGAAAGCGAGATCTTCATCGTGGAGGGAGATTCGGCCGGAGGCACGGCGAAGATGGGCCGCGACCGCCGTACTCAAGCCGTGCTGCCTTTGCGTGGGAAAATCCTCAATGTCGAGCGCGCGCGCATCGACAAGATGCTTGCATCAGAACAGGTGCGGAATCTCGTGGTTGCTATGGGTACGGCTATTGGGGATGTCTTCGATATTTCAAAACTGCGTTATCACAAGATAATTATTGCGACTGATGCCGACGTTGACGGCGCGCATATCCGCACACTCATCCTGACACTCTTTTACCGGCATTTTCGCCCAGTAATTGATGGAGGTTTTATCTATATCGCACAGCCGCCCCTGTATAAGGTCTCAAAAGGGAAGGCCATTGCGTATGCCTACTCTGATGTTGAAAAAGAAGCGGCGCTCAAAGAGATGGGTGTTGCTCCAACGGAAGTTGCGATAGTGGGAGAAGGGGACGATGACGCGCCGGAACAAGAAGACACTGCGATGGCAAAAAAGCCGGCAAAGGCGAACGTACAACGCTATAAAGGTCTCGGCGAGATGAACGCATCGGAACTCTGGGAGACGACGATGGACCCGGCGCGCCGCGTGCTGAAGAGGGTAACCGTTGAGGATGCCGAAGCGGCCGACCGCATTTTCGACATTCTTATGGGCACCGATGTCGCCAGTCGAAAGTCATTCATTCAGTCGAACGCAAAACTCGCGACGATTGATGTGTGACTGCAGTCCTTACGATCCGAGTACGGTTACCTCTGCAGAGGCGCTGTTGTTGTTCATGTTTGATTCTGACACCGCGTGGTCGAAATTCGCGGTGATGGAGATCATCTTGTCCGCTCCGGCTATCGGCTGGCTGAATCCGAGCGTGTACTCGATGTAATCGCCCGGGTTGAGGCTCTGCTGCGGCAGAGACTGATAGATGGAATTGGAAGAAGTCGGAATCGATGCGCTGAAACGCCACGGACCGGCGACATTCGTCCCGATATTCTTTATGATGAATTTAACCGCGGGACTCGCGCCGTGCGGCACGCTTGTCGCGGCGACAAACGAATCAGTCGAGGTCGATGTAAGGTAGCCAACGGAGCTTATGGTGACGATAAGGTCGGGCAGGCCGGAGAGTGTCGGCGCGCCGGTTCCTACCTGATAGGTCGTGCTCGTTTTATTGCCGGCGGTCGGTGCGATTGCCGTCTTGGACGGTACGGTTTCCGTTTTCGACTCGCTCGTCGAGGATGTTGAGCCCACGCTGTCGAAAGGAATCGTCGTCGAAGAAGCGGTCGGCACGACTGTAAGAACCGGCGCCGGCGCCGGCGCAAATATTTGGGATATTGAGACAGCCGCCGCGCCGATGCCGCCTACCGTGCTTGGAACATAGCGTGCAGAATAGATGGCGAGCGAGACGCCAAGCGCCACGAGAGTAACGAAGCCGACTGTCGCAAGGGCGAATACTGCCGCACGGCGGGTCGGTGTGTCGATATTGGTTATAGCCATAGGTAAGGTATAGATACAATACTATAGTTTTTATGTCAAGTTTTGAGAACTTGACATTCATGGCGTAGCAGTGTATTAATTGGAAAGATTATATGGAGGTATTGATACATCTTGCCGTACGGCTTGTGAGGGCCGGCATGCGCTCCTACACAAAAAAGTGGAGTTTCCTCTCGCTTTTTGGAGTTATATTTTTCGGGAACGCATTCGTGCTCGCGCAGCTTGGCATCGTGCCTGAAGTTCCGGCAGCATCCAATTCGACCGTGACGCTCGCGGCAAGCCCGCTCGTCGCTGCAGATCAAAATGGAGCGTCGACGCGTGCGGTGAGCGTTGAATTGCCGACGAAAATATCGATTCCTGCAATACAGCTTTCGGCAGCAATCGCGAATCCGGATACGACAAACGTAGAGGCGCTCGATGCCCTGCTCCTTAGCGGTGCGGTGCGGTATCCGACGTCCGCACGGCTCGGCGAGACGGGCAACGTGGTCCTCTTCGGCCACTCGAGCTATCTGCCGATAGTCGGCAACCAGGCGTACAAGACCTTCAACGGTATTCAGAAGCTTGTGGCGGGAGATATTGTCACCGTGTACTCGCCGACAACGGCGTACACATATCGGGTGAGAACCGTCGCGAAAGAGAGCGCAAACGACGCGGCAATTCCGCTTTCGGTAGCCGGCCGCGTACTCACTCTCTCGACATGCGATTCTTTCGGGGCAAAAACAGATCGCTTCGTCGTCGTTGCGGACTTTGTTGAGAGTCATTCGATTTCCGGCTAGCCGGAAATCGAATGACTCTCCGTAAGGGGAGAAGAAGGTTGTTCTTTCCGTCACAATCGCCGCAGACACGGCTCAACCAAGGAGACAACAGTGAATGACAGGGAACTCTTTAAGAGCGCCATCCCCAGCGGCAGAAGGAAAGGGTCGGCAAAAATGCTCCTTTGGGGCACCATAGCCGCCGTTATCGTAGCAAGCGCGCTCATTTTCGAATGGGGGACGTTTTACCCCGCGCTATTTCCTCAGTGGCTCTCGTCGCGGATCGTCTCTGTTCGATCTGTTGTTCGATATTTTCGAACAGCGCCGAAGCCGGTCGCAGAGCCGAAACCGGAGGGGAATAAAGCGGAGATTACAGTACCGCCCGTTGCGGAACCGAAGATCATCGCTTCAAGTCCGGCGCCGCCGGCGCCAACTCCCGTGCCGTCTGCCGCAAAGAAGAAGGTGCCAAAGCCGGCACCCAAGACGCAGAGGCAGATGGAGAAGAAAACTGTGAAGCAGTCGTCGGCCCCCAAAGCGTCCGTCGCTACCAAGCGGCCCGCTGAAGGCGCATGGCAACACTGGGGTGCGGCACCGTATGCGCACTCTCTTGAGGAGGCCTGTCAAAAGGCACCCGCAGCTATCGACGGCACCAGCATGCCGCAAGCGGTCAAGGAACACTTCAAAAAAGCGCTTGGCGACTGCAAGGGCGGCACGCTTGTGTGGCTCATGCCAAACGAACCGCTCGAGCAGATGTGGTCGGGAGGCCGGCGCCCGCACCTGATGAATCATGTCGCGGTTGCGGAACTTCCGGTCCTTCGCTCGCCAGACGGCCGTCCGTATCGCAAAGGAGCGGTGGCCGAAGCGGCGAAAGCGCTCGAGTGGAGTTATGTCTACGAGGGGGAAACGTACCTCTGGGACATTCCATTCGTTTGCTTTAACGAGAGCTGGCGTTTCGGGCGCACGTCATCGGTGGCGGAGAAATGTGTCGAGCTATCTTTCGACGCACCTGTCGGCGGAAATGTTCGCTGGGGGATCGGCAGTACGGAAGGTCCGCTGCCGCCGAGTTCCTGCAATGCTCAGCGCCAAGGTTCTTTGGTGTGGACCGCGTGGCTTGGCGAATGCGATGTTTGCATTCCCGCTTTGGGATACATTCGTGGCATACTCGGAAGTACCGCAGAAATACCGCATCGGTACCTGTACCCGGCGCTCACAAGGAGACAGACGCTTCGATTTTCGACTGCAATCTGGAGTCGAGTCGTCTACCTTTGTCTCGCGTACGCAGATGGCACACAGACCTGCGGTGTCTACATGCGGCCGCAGGATTGGCGGGGCAGATACCGCGTCGATATTCCTGACGAGTTGTGGCTTAAGGACAACGGCGACTGTCCGCAGTAAACTTCAGGGCCGGGATGGTTGACAATATATCGTTCCTCATCCCGCCCTTTTCATGCGTCGCGTGAGCGACAAGTGCGAGAAATCATATGATAAAAATAAAAGAAATCAGCGCATACGCACCAAAACGACCGACTACCATCGGCCTCTCTACCGTGCTGCTCGAGCTTGTTTTCGGTGTGTCTATCGCGCTTGCGACGGGCTTTGTCACCCCTTCGCAGATCTATGCTCAGGTTGCCGGCCCACCCTGTGATTGTGCTCCGGCGCCCACGCCGCCCCCGCCCCCGCCCCCGGTCTCTTCGACTCTCCCGATAACACAGCCGGTCCCGACCTGCGCTCTTTCGGCGAATCCATTCTCCCTCGCATACGGCGGCGGCCTGTCGACGCTTTCATGGACGACGACAGCAGGAACCTCTGCAAGCATAGACAGCGGTATCGGCTCTGTCTCGCCGGTCGACTCCGGCTCGAAACTCGTTTTCGTCGCCGTGACGACGAAATATACTATGACCGTGTATGGCCCGGGCGGAGAGACGACCTGCTATACGAATGTGACTGTTGCGCCCCCGCCCCCCAACCCCGCCAGCTCTCCCGTTTGGAGTGGTTGCGGCGCCTACTGGTACAGCAATAGCTGCGTATCCTCATGTCCGGTCGGCACCCAGCCCGGGCGAGTAACGGGCCCCAATAACGCGCAATACTGCGGCCTTTCCTACAACACCTGCGTGCCGTCGACGCCGCCCCCACCTCCGCCCCCGCTTCCAACCTGTACGCTCATCGCAAAGCCGACCGCTATTCAAAGCGGATCTTCGTCCACGCTTTCATGGACCACGAATAGTACAGACAGCTCTCAAGTTTCGCTAACCATTGATCACGGTATCGGCCAAGTCCCGATTACCGGCGGTTCGATAGCTGTTTCGCCGACCGTGACCACCACCTATACCGGAACTATCTTCGACAACAACGGAGGTTTTTCTCCCCAATACACCGGCCACTGTTCGACGACCATCACGGTCACCCAACAACCCCCACCACCCCCGCCAGCCGCTCCCACCTGCACGCTCACTGCCTCGCCGACTTCGATCCAGACCGGTAGCTCTTCAACGCTCAAATGGACGACCACGAATGCCGACTCTTTCAGTATCGATCGCGGTATCGGCAGTGTCACACCGGTCTCTTCCGGATCTAAAAATGTCTCGCCGACCAATACACTTACTTATACCGGAACCGCCAAGGGTCCGGGCGGCTCGGTCAATTGCACCGCCACCGTAACAGTCACCTCGACGCCCCCGCCACCGAGCGCGCCGACCTGCACGCTCACTGCCTCGCCGACGAGCGTGAACGCTGGCGATCACACGACCCTCACTTGGACGACAACCAATGCAGGCACCTTCTCCATTGATAACGGGATAGGTGCGGTCTCACCCGCGCTCGGCGGCTCGGTGAGCTCGAAGGCGATTACGAACGACACGACATTCACCGGTACGCTAGTGAGCCCGTCCGGCCAGACGGTGACATGCACCGCCGTGGTTTCGGTAAATCATGGTGGTGGTGGCGGCGGCGGCCCGTCTTGCACGCTTGCGGTTTCCCCTTCAAGCTACACTACCGGCGGCTCCGCGACCCTTTCCTGGGGCGGCAGCGAGATTTCGAACGTGGATATCGATAACGGAATAGCGACGGCGACAAGCTCGCCCGGTTCGACAACTGTTTCTCCTGTAGGCGTCGGCACCTACACCTACACCGGCACATTCCACGCCCAAAATGGCCAGACGCTCACGTGCGCGGCGACGCTCACGGTGACCGGCGGCTCGGGCGGGTGCACCAATAACTGCGGTGGCGGTGGCGGCGGCCCACCTCCTCCAACCATCGTACTTTCGGCGCTTCCTCACGCAAGTACGCAGCCGCTTGCTTATCTCTACCTTTCGCAGATACCGTACACAGGACTTGATCTCGGTCCTGTCGGGACGGTGCTCTACTGGCTCGCGCTCATTCTCTGGTCGCTCGCGCTCGCATACCTGATACTTTTCGGCGCACTGCCGGGTCTATACCGCTCCGCACATCTTTTCGGGAAGCGCGTCTCTTTTGCGCTCAACGCGCAAGAGCATTCGGCGGACGTACACATTTCTCCCAAAGTGCCGGCACCCCAGATGGCTTTCCAGCCCGCATTGGAAACAGTGCCCCAAGCGCCTCGCGGATACTCCGCATACGACGGCTTCAAATCTTTTGCGCATAATGGTGCGCTTTCGATTGAAGATATCGTAAAAGGACTTTCGCACCAAAGTTCCGCTCCGACCGCTCCTGTTGCTGAACGCGCGCCAGAGCCGGTCCAAAATACGGAGCCGATATATGAAAAGGTCGAGCCGATTCACGTTGCCGTTGAGCCAATAGCAACTCGCGCGGCAGAAGTGAACGGAAATGGTACAGACACGGCATCGGCGCATGTGCGCGGCTTTGTCTCGGCACTCGTCGAAGGCGATCGCGCCGCAGTGTTTGCCGGGTTGCGTGAGCTGGTACGCGGGGGAGGGAAGGCGGAGCAGATGCTCGCCGCCGCCGCATGTCTCCTTGATGACGTATATCGCGCCCGCATCGACGGCACCGCGTGTGACGCTGATGTCGCACGTCTGACCGCGCGGCTCGACACGCCCCGCCTTGAGCAGCTTATAGCGGCGCTCGCGAACGCAATTGACTCAAGTTATTCAACGGGAGTAACAGGGGCGAAGCTTGCGCTTACCCGCGCACTTGCGGTACTCGGCGCATAAGAGCCGAATAAAAACAGCATTTGCTGCGTCGCAGACCCTGACGATTTTTCGTTCGCACCGCAAAGCGAACGCGGTATTCCTCCGGCCGATTCCAGTAAACTATTTTCGCGCCTTGATTTCTTCGCTTACGCGCGTGATGAAATCCGCAATCGATACTGCATTCAATTTCCCCGCATCGCGGCTTTCTACCGAGACGGTCTTCGCTTCAACTTCCGCATCCCCGACAACGAGAAGGTAGGGGATTTTTTCCGTCTTCGCGGCCCGTATCTTTTTCCCGAGGGATTCATTTGACCCATCAGTTTCGGCGCGAATGTGCGCGGCTTTGAGCGCGCCCGCGACTTCTCGTGCGTATGCCGTGTGTTTCTCCGACACACTCAGCACCCGCACCTGCACAGGGCTAAGCCAGAGCGGGAATGCACCGCCATATTTCTCGATAAGAAAAGCCATGATGCGCTCGATAGCACCGATGGAGGACCGATGTACGACAAATGCCCGGTGCTTTTCTCCGTCCTCGCCTATATACGAGAGATCAAACCGATCAGGCATACAGAAGTCATACTGAACCGTAAAAGCAGTATCCTCCTTCCCATTCACATTTTTCATTTGGATGTCTATCTTGGGGCCGTAGAAGGCTGCTTCATCTTTCGATTCCTCAAATTTTGAACCCCGATTTTGCATGAGTTTACGAAGAAGATCCTCGGCCTTTTCCCAGCCAGCATCATTTTCATAATATTTCTCCGTGTTAGTACGATCCCCGAGCGAAAGGCGATAGTGATAATCGACATCGAGCTTGAGACCGAACACGGACGTGACGTACTCGATAAGATCAAGTGCCTTGCCGATCTCATCAATAGCTTGCTCCTCATCCGCACAGATGATGTGAGCATCTGCGAGACAAAATGTACGGACGCGCTGGAGACCCATGATCTCACCGGACTGTTCGTAACGATACAGCTTTGCAAGTTCGGCGATACGCATCGGCAATTCCCGATAACTCACCGGTTTGCGCAGATACAGCTCAAAATGGTGCGGGCATGTCATTGGCCTAAGCATGAACTGTTCCTTATCGATCTCGATTGGCGCATACATCGAGTCTTTATAGTGCGGGTAGTGTCCACTTTTTCTGTATAAATCAAGTTTGGCGATATCTGGTGTGTATACGTGGAGATACCCGCGTCGTATCTCCTCATCAACGATAAAACGCTCAAGTTCGCGACGAATAACGGAGCCCTTTGGAGTGAAAAGCGGAAGACCTTTGCCGACCGAATCGGAAAAAGTGAAGAGGTCGAGCTCCTTGCCGATCTTCTTATGGTCATTATCCAGCGGTATGTCCATACTTCTTGCGGAATATACCATACATCTCCTAGAGCGGCTTTATGCTCTCGATGACGAGCGAAAGTTCGCCGTTCCTGATCGAGGTTTTGCCTTTCACTAACAGGCAAGTATCGGGCACAATCGCACCGGCGTGTTCCTTGAGGAGTTTCGGAAAGACGACCGCCTCGAGTGAGCCGGTCTTGTCCTCCAGTTTTATGAACGCCATCTTTTCGCCGCTCTTGGTCAGGATGGCGCGCACTTCTGTGGCGAGGACGGGCAGTATGACGGGCGTTCCCGACCGCGGCTCTTCTTTGAGTTTCGCAAACGAAAGAGAAGTTCGTGCGAGCATCGCGTCATGCGCGTCGAGCGGATGGCCGGAAACGTAAATGCCGAGCAATTCTTTCTCCCACGCGAGCTTATCAAGAAGCGAAACTGGTTTTCCGGCAGGGAGCGCCGGCGGCGGCGCTGCAAGCTTGCCAAAGAGGGAATCCTGCGATGGAACGGCGGTTGCTTCGCGATGAAATACGAGCAGGGTCTCGATACCGGCAAGCAACGCACCGCGACCGCTCTCGTGAGGGCTCAGAGAATCAAGGGCTCCGCACTTGATGAGTGACTCGAGGGATTTGCGATTCAGGTTTTTTGAGCCGATGCGGGAAAGGAAGTCGGAAAGCGTCTTGAAAGAGCCGTGTGCCTTGCGCTCGGCGATAATCGCTTCTGAAATGCCGTCGCCGAAATTTTTGATGGAAGAGAGACCGAAGCGAATGACGTTTGGCAGCGCGCGGGAAGTATTCTCGAACGGGGCGGCGTATTTTTCTGCTGAAAAATCACCTCCTCTCGCGCCATCGCGCTGCGAGATCCCACCCCCGGACACATTCCCGCCCGCTTTTGCATGCACAACGGTAAAGTCCGTGCCGCTCTCATTCACGTCCGGCGGCAACACTGGGATCCGCATGCGCTTTGCTTCCGCGACAAACGTGGCGATTGAGTCGGTGTTGCCCGAGTCTGCGGTAAGAAGCGCAGCCATGTATTCAACGGGATAATTCGCTTTCATGTACGCGGTCTGGTAGGCGACCTTGCCGTAGCTTGCGGCGTGCGCCTTGTTGAAGCCGTATGCGGCAAACGGCTCGATGAGGCCCCATAGTTTCTCCGACTTTTCCTTCGAGAGCTTCCCATACTCCATAAAACCCTTGAGAAGCTTCTCCTTTTCCGCCTGCATAACCTTTGGAATTTTTTTCCCCATCGCCTTGCGAAGTGAGTCTGCCTCGAGCCATGAGTATCCGCCGAGCGTAATGGCGGTCAGGAGCACATCGTCCTGGTAGACGAGCAGTCCATAGGAGAAATCGAGATAGTCCTTCATGCGCGGATCGAGAAAGTTGATGAGACGCGGGTTTTTCTTCCGCGCGATATACTGCGGAATCGTCTCCATCGGTCCCGGGCGGTAGAGCGCGACCATCGCATTGATATCATGGATAGTGGTTGGCTTGAGCTCCTTGAGCCATCGGGTCATGCCGGAGCCGTTCATCTGAAAGACGCCTTCCGTCTCGCCGCGCGCGAGCATCTGGTAGGTCGCCGCGTCATCGATAGGGATGTTTTCGATGTCCACCACTATGTCGCGCGTCTCCGCGACACGAACGACTGCATCGGCAAGGATCGCGAGGTTCTTGATACCGAGAAAATCAAACTTCAGGAGTCCGACGCCGCCGTATTCGTCGGTGATGGAGTACATGTCGTACTGCGTAATAATTTTACCGGTTCCCTTCGGGTCGGGTTGAACCGGAGTCCACTCGACGAGCGGGGAGGGCGCGACGACGACTCCCGCCGCATGGACGCCGACGTGCCGCACGCAGCCCTCGATGCGTTTTGCAAGATCGATAATCTCCTTCGACTCGTCATCCTCGTCATAGAGCGTCTTCAGGTCCGGTTCGAGCTCGAGCGCCCGATCGATAGTCATCGGAAACCCTTGCGAACCAATCGGGATCAGTTTCGCGATGCGATCGCCGGTGGTGTACGAGTGGCCGAGGGCGCGCGCGACATCGCGCACCGCCGCGCGCGCCATCATGGTGCCGAAGGTGCCTATCTGTGCGACATGATCTTCGCCGTATTTCTGTTTCGCATACGCAATCATTTCGTCACGGCGATTGTCGGCCATGTCCATGTCTATATCTGGCGCCTTGGGACGCTCCGGATTCAAAAATCGTTCGAAAGGGAGCTTGTAGAAAAGAGGGTTTACGTTCGTAATGCCGACGAGGTATGCAACAAGAGATCCGGCCGCCGAGCCGCGGGTGGTGGTCAGAATGTTCGCCTTTCGCGCAAAGGCGAGCAGGTCGGCAACGATGAGGTAATACACCGCGAACCCTTTGTCGATGATGATGCCGAGCTCGTATTCGATACGGTCCGTGATCTCTTTCGTCTCCTCAATGCCGCGTCGTGCGATACCGGCATACGCATATGAGCGCAGCTCCTCGTCATGGGTCGCGAAGCCGTTTGAAACGGGTACGACGGGGAAGGTCCATTTTCCGAGTTCAAACGATACATTACAGCGCTCCGCGATTGCGCACGAAGCCGCAAGCGCTTCCGGGAGCTCTCTGAAGAGCTCGAGTGCGCGCTCCTCGCTGATGAAAGAGAAATCCTCGTTTTCATTCCTGCCACGCTCGCCATGCTGGATGCGCCGCAGTATTTCGGTTGCCTCGCGGTCGCCCGGCTCCAGGTAGTACACGTCATGTTGGGCGACGAGCGGGGTGGCATTTTCCTTCGCAAGCGCGATGATTTTTTCCATAAGAGCCGCATGCCCCTTCACAAGCGGATGGCGCGTGATTTCAAGGAAGACGTTTCCCTCGCCAAATATGTTCCTGAACTCCGCGAGCGCCGCACTCGCGCCGTTCTTGTCGCCAGCACGCAGCATTTGGGAAACATCGCTTGCAAAGGAAGGGAGTATGGCAATCACCCCGCGCGCATGTGCGCGAAGCAGCTCCTTATCCATACGCGGCCGTTCGAAGAACCCTTTCGTCCATGATGTCGTGACAAGCGCGAGGAGGTTTTTGTAGCCCTCATTATTCTCTGCGAGAAGTACGACGCGTGAACGCTTCGTGTCGATATTTCGGTCGCGGCCCAACAGTGAGCGTGGCGCAAGGTATGCGTCAACGCCGAGAATCGGCTTCACGCCCGCCCTTGTCGCGGCCCTATAAAACTCTATCGCCCCGTGCATATTACCGGCGTCAGTGAGCGCAAGAGCGTCCATTCCTTCTTTTTTTGCTTTCTCGACCAGCTCATCCACCTTCGGCAATGCCTGGAGGAACGAGTAGTGGCTGTGCGTATGGAGGTGGACGAAGCGCGAGGCCATGTATCGGAAGTATATCAATAAGAAACCGTCTTGCTTTTTTACCGTCCCGGTATACTCTTGAACCGGACCAACTTTCCAGGAGAGGAACATGGAAATCGTAAAGGTGGCACTCGTCGTAGCGGCATGGGTTGTATTCGTGTTCGTTTTCACGTCCATCATCAGGATAATCACCGATCCGCGGCTGAGGCGGAATCTGCTTTCCGAAGCCGTGGTCACGTGTTACGGAATAATCGAATTTTTCTGGTCAGTACCGAGGAGATACTACGTGCGTTGGCGCTGTCGGCTGGCACGAGAGTATCTGCTTACACACGACCTCGACTTCAGGGCGCAAGAAGCAGGTGTCGAGCTCGTACGGCGACGTGAGAAGTTCTACGCCGGCGGCGGAAAACCGGATGATCCCGGATGTCCGGAGATTTTCGATGTTCTGGACGATTGGGGCTACTCTCCGTTCAGGTTTCGCCGGTAATGTCTCCGGCGCAATGACTTCATCCGCCGGGTCCAAAGGACCCGGCGGTGATTATTTTGATACACTAGACACATGCGGGTCATGCTTGGGGTTGATGAGGCGGGGAGAGGCCCCCTTGCGGGGCCGGTAGCCGTCGGTCTGGTTGCCGTCCCGGAAGGATATGATGTGGCGAAGGAGTTCCCGGGTGTCGCAGACTCGAAAAAACTTTCGCCGATGAAGCGCGAAAAGATTTTCACTTTGCTCGAGATGGGGGCCGCCCGTGGCGACATTCGTTTTCTTGTCGAGTTTGAAGACGCCGAAACGATTGACAAAGAGGGTATCGCGGTTGCGCTCAGAAGGGCGATTGCTCGTGGCGCTCGCTCGCTTGCCCCGGACGCGGCGCTCGCAAGAGTGCTTCTCGATGGAGCGCTTCGCGCGCCGACGGACTATGTGCAACAGACCATCATTGGCGGAGACGCGAATGTCCCACTCATCTCGCTCGCCTCCATTGCGGCAAAAGTAACGCGCGATCGGCTTATGAAAAAGCTGTCCGTACCGTATCCGGAATATGGTTTCGAACGGCATAAGGGCTACGGCACGGAAGCGCACTATGAAGCGCTTCGCAAACACGGACCATGCACAATTCACCGCCGCTCCTTTCTACACCTTGATTTTTTGACAAAATAGGAATACGATTGCCCCTTATATCATCCTTTACGGTTGATATAGGGCGCGCATAAAAGATGATCTTTTAGAAAAAAGGAGAAGTGATGCTACAAGATGAAAAAGGTTGGGCTAACAGGATGCAGGATCCGGGATACGTTCTGGAAATAGTGTCCCGCAGTGGAGATTCCGATAAGCACTCGCTGTGCGGCTTCTGTCGGTGCAAAGGACAGGAATCGTGCCCGAGTCCCGATGCGCCGAAACGCGGATATTGCTCCGCATATAAGCTCAAGGAGAGTTCACCGAAGACGCTCGAGGAAGAAATCCTCAACTATCTGGAAGTCACTACTCGCCCTACCCCTGGCCAGGAGGACTGAAACAACGCGCCGATACTCTTTACCACCTCTCCGCACAAACGCCGTCTCCCATGAGCGGCGTTTTGCTTTTTACGGATGTCGTGATAGGGTGTGCGCTATGTCAATCCGCATGCGCCATACGAAAGGTCATTCCGGCAACCGCCGGTCGCACCACGCACTTTCGGAAATGAAGATCGTAAAGGACGCTGAAAGCGGCGCTCTTCGCCTCCCGCACCGTCTCGACGAAACGACGGGCATGTATCGGGGCAAGCAGATTTTCTCGCCGAAAAAGAAACAGGCGCATGGGTCGAAGGTAAAAGGCCCTTCCACGGCGCCCTCGGCAAAGCCGGCGCACGAACACGAGCATGCGCACGAGGAACATTCGAACGCTGAAATGAAAAGTTCGAAAGGTATCTTCGGCAAAATCGCTACGGGCGGCCGTCCAAAAGCGCGCAGCGGTTTCGGTGGCGGCGCCTAATATATCCGCACTTGTTGGATAATCCCCCGCGGTTGCGCTTGCGCAACCGCGGGATTTGCTATACTGCACGCACAGATCTTTTCATGGCGAATCGACATCTAGCACGTTCCGTTGTTCTCCAGACGCTTTTCGAATGGGACACGACCCATGCAACTGCCGCGGACGCGGCGGCCATTCTCGCGCGCAACGTTCTTGAATTCGGCGGCGATGATGTCGATCAGCCGTTTATGGACCAGCTTCTCTCCGGCGTTCTCGCGAAAAAAGATGACATCGATCTCGTCATCGAAAAAGCGGCTCCCGAGTGGCCGCTTGAGCGCATTGCGCCAGTCGACCGGAACATTCTCCGCCTCGGGCTTTTCGAGCTCCTCTTTTCCGACCGCGCGCAGGTCCCTGCAAAGGTCGCCCTTAATGAAGCGATCGAACTTGCGAAGACCTTCGGCGGCGACTCCTCCAGTCGATTCGTAAACGGCGTCCTCGGCGCTGTCTATAAAGAACTCGGCGAGCCCGGCAAGGACGAGCAAGGAATAAAAAAGACAAAGCGCGAAGAACTTCCGCTCGAAAAGCTCGCGGGGGCAATCGTTTATGCCAAACACGAAGGCCAATACTATCTGGCTCTCGTGCACGATGTTTTTGGCAGATGGACCCTTTCAAAGGGTCATATAGAAAACGATGTAACGCCTCAGCAGGGAGTAGCGCGCATCATCAGAGAAGAACTCGGCCTTTCGGCGACCGTGAAGAACCAGGTCGGAGAAAATGAGTACGTTGCTTCGCATCCGGAAAAAGGAAGGGTGCGCAAACACGTTTGGTTTTTCCTTGCCGCAAGCGATTTCGAACCGCTGACGCTCAAGAAAAGCGGCGGGCTTGACGACGCCAAATGGTTCCGTCTCCAGGACATCATTGACCTCAATTTTTATGATGATATGCTCCCCATCGTCACACAGGCCGTCCAGATTCTCCTTGATCTTGCCCATGCCCATGCCTGATTTCGAGCCGCTCGCCTCAACGCTTGGCCTTACCTTCAACAACCCAAGACTCCTCATTGAAGCCTTAACGCATCGCTCGTATCTCAATGAACACCGCGAATACGCGGGAGGTCATAATGAGCGGCTCGAATTCCTCGGCGATGCGGTACTCGAACTTGCCGCCACCGACTTTCTTTTTAAGAAGTTTCCCGCAAAGTCCGAAGGCGAACTCACAAGCTATCGCGCGGCTCTCGTAAATACCGTTTCGCTTGCAGAGAGCGCGCGAAAGCTCGGCTTCAATGACTTCCTTCTGCTATCAAAGGGAGAAGCGAAAGACACCGGCCGCGCGCGCGACGTTATCCTCGCGGACACTTTCGAAGCAATTATCGGCGCAGTATATTTGGACCAGGGGTACGGGGCCGCGGAGGCATTCATCGCCAAATCTCTCTATGGAAAGATAGATGAGGTAATAGCCAAGCGTTCCTACCAGGACGCGAAAAGTCGGTTCCAGGAACTCGCGCAGGAGAAGCGGGGGGTCACCCCTTTTTACGAAACGCTCTCGCAAGAGGGTCCCGATCACGCGAAGCTTTTCACCATCGGCGTTTTCCTCGGCGAAGAGGAAATAGCGCGCGGGGAAGGGCAGAGCAAACAGGAGGCGGAACAAATTGCCGCGGAGGCGGGGCTTGCCGCGATGAAGTGGTCCTGACGTCCCTTCTGTTTGTTACAATACCAGGCAATGCTGAAGCGGCTTGAGATCGTCGGGTTCAAATCATTTGCCAAGAAAACAGTCTTGGACTTTTTGAGTACGACTACCGCAATCGTCGGGCCGAACGGCTCGGGGAAGAGCAATGTCGCGGAAGCGTTCCGCTTTGCGCTCGGCGAGCAATCCATGAAAAGCATGCGAGGCAAGCGCTCCGAGGACCTCATTTGGGGCGGTTCGCACTCGATACCGCGCTCGAATCGCGCCGCAGTCGTGGTCGTTTTTGATAATTCTCAGCGTTCATTCAAGATAGACTTCGACGAAGTCGTAATTGAGCGCGTCGTTTTTCGCGACGGATCAAGCGAATACTCCATTAACGGTTCGCGCGTTCGGCTCCGCGACATCGAGGAACTTCTGGCAAGTGCGAACATCGGTGAAACGAGCCACCACATTATCTCCCAAGGAGAGGCGGATCGGATACTGCTTGCGTCTCCGCGCGATCGCCGCGCCATGCTCGAGGACGCGCTCGGACTGAAAGTCTATGAATTCAAGAAGCAAGAAGCGCAGAAAAAACTTGAGAAAACCGAAGAAAACATAGCGCAAGTCAACTCGCTCCGAAGGGAGTTGGCGCCGCACCTGCGTTTTCTCGAAGGCCAGGTGAAGAAGCTTGAGCGTGCCGATGCGCTTCGGGAAGACCTCATTGCCGCCGCACAGACCTATTTCGCAATCGAAGATGCATATCTGGCGCAAGAGCAGCGTAACGTTGCCCGGGAAAAACAGGACGCGACAGAACGTTTTGCCGCCCTCACCGCCGAACTTTCCTCCATTGAAGAACGAGCGACGAGCGATGCGGAAGGTACGAAACGTCTTGAAACGGTGCGCAAACACGAAACGTCTGCAGAACGTCTTTCGAGCGAACGCAGCGCTCTCTCGCGCGAAATCGGACGGGTCGAAGGCATGCTCGCCGCCGCGAAACAGCGGAGCGCAAAGGTGGTAAACGACCCGTATGCAAAAGTGCCGCGCGAGGCCCTCACCGCGCTTGCGGAAGAAACGGAAAGACAAGCGGAACAAACGGGCACGCTTGATGCCGCTCTTGCCGCCCTCGGCGCCTTGCGCGCCGCAGTCCGAACATTCGTCGACCGCTTCATCGCGCCTACCGATGATCTGCTTGCGGAAGAAGAGCGCGCCGCGTATGCGCTTGAAAACGAACGAAAGGAACTCGTCGACAAGGACATTACGCTTGGCGGGGAGCTGGAAAAGGCGAAATCCGCGCTCGCTCGCTCGCGCGAGGATTTGACCGCGCATGACGAAACCGGCAAGGAACTCCACCGCCGCATTCTCGAACTTGCGCACGAGAAAGCGCACGAAGAGAATGTCATAGCGAAGAGCGATGCGCGCATCCATGAGCTCGGTCTTTTTACAGAGGAGCTCGAGCGCGACAAAACGGAGGTGCTCGCACTCGCCGGTGCGGCGGCCCTTTCATACGAGCCGCTTTCTGCAGCGCCTGCGGAAGAGCGACGCACACAGGAAGAACGCAAGCGTTCTCTGGAACGTACGAAGATACGTCTTGAGGAAGCGGGCGGTACGGGCGAAGACATCCGTCAAGAACATAAGGAGGTCGCTTCGCGCGAGGAGTTTCTTGCGAGCGAACTCGACGATCTCGCCAAGTCTGCAGCGGGTCTACGAGCGCTCATCAATGATCTTGAAACGGAACTCGCAAAACATTTTGCTCTCGGTCTCACCAAGGTCAATGCGTCGTTTGGCGAATATTTCGCGCTCATGTTCGGCGGGGGAAGCGCGCGCTTGTCCCTTGAAGAGCCGGAAGATATTGCCGGGCTCGACGATGAAATCGAAGGTGGCGAAGAGCGGGGCGCTGAGCCGGAGGAAGAGAAGCAACGCGCCGGCATCGAGATAGCCGTCAGTCTGCCGAAGAAGAAAGTGCGCTCGCTCATGCAGCTCTCCGGCGGCGAGCGCGCGCTCACGAGCATCGCGCTCATTTTTGCGATGAGCCAAGTGAATCCGCCGCCATTTTTGATATTGGACGAAACCGATGCGGCACTCGATGAGGCGAACAGTCGTCGTTACGGCGACATGATCGAGAATCTCTCGCAAAAGTCTCAGCTTATCGTCATTACCCACAATCGCGAGACCATGGGCCGTGCAGGCATTCTCTATGGCGTTACTATGGGTGGTGACGGCGTGTCAAAGTTGCTGTCAGTAAAATTTGACGAAGCCGTCGCTGTAGCGAAGTAGTTGCAGAAAAAACTTTCTGTGATTAAGTAGATTTGGCTTTTGCGGTTGGCGCAAAGGTCTTGCACTCGGAGAACAGAAATGGCGAACGAGCAAGCACTACCGGTTGTCGTAGTTGCGAATAAAATCATCGGCGACTACGAGTATGAGCTCCAGAAGGACGAAAAGGGAATAATGCGGTCTTTCTGCCGGCTTTCCGATTCACCGCACCATGACCTGAGACGCCTTCCGGCGAAGAATCTGCCGGACGAGCTCAAAGAGGAGTTCGCAAAACACACCGGGCATACTCGCGAACAGCTCGGCATTTAGCGATCTCTTGATCAAGCATACGGCGCGCTTTCGGGCGCGCTGTTTTTATATTGGCACGAAATCCAATTCTTTTTCGGTGACGCGGGCTGCGATAAGCTTTATGCGGATGGGGTCGCCGAGCTGATAGGCCTTCTTCGTACGGCGGCCCACCAGCCGATAGTGTTTCTCATCGTATTCAAAATAATCGTCGCCGACGTCTTTGATGCGGATCATGCCGTCGGCGCGTGTCGTTTGCTCCTCGACATAGAGGCCGCGTTCGGTGACGCCCGAGATGACCGCATCGAACTCTTCGCCGATGCGTCCCGCGAGGAACTCCACCTGCTTCATTTTGACCGAGTCGCGCTCGGCGTCGGCTGCCGCGACTTCGCGCTCGGAGGCATGGAGCGCGAGCGCGTCGAATTCCTGCATTTCCACGGCGGTGATAGACGTGCCGCCGGCATGCGCTTTCACAAGCCGGTGGATGACGAGGTCTGGGTAGCGGCGGATAGGCGAGGTGAAGTGCGTGTAGTACTCGAAGGCGAGCCCGAAGTGGCCGATGTTCCGCGTGGCATACACCGCCTTGCTCATTGAGCGCAAGGTGGCGGTCTTCACAAGATATTCCTCCGGTTTGCCCTTCACCGCATCAAGGAGCTTATTGAGCTCCGCTCCCGTCACCTTGCCTCCGGCGATCTTCAAATGGTAGCCCATGACGCGCAGAAGGTTCGCGAGATTCTCGATACGATCGGCGTCCGGCGCATCGTGAATTCGATAAAGCGAAGAGAAGTGCGGACCGTCGTTTTTGGTGAGCTTCGCGAGGTGCGTCGCCACGGCCTCGTTCGCGAGCAGCATAAAGTCCTCAATGAGGAGGTTCGTCGCCTTGCGCTCTTTGAGCACAACCGCCAGCGGCGTGCCGTTTTCATCGAGCTTCACCTTCACCTCCATAGTGTCGAAGTCGACAGCACCCTTGGCTTGGCGCCGTGCGCGGAGTTTTTTAGAAAGGTCGAGGAGCAGGGAAAGTTCGTCGTGCATGGTTCCGGCGCCCGCGTCGAGTACCTCCTGAGCATTTTCATACGTAAAACGTTTGTCGGAATGGATGACCGTCTCGCCGAACCATTCGGAGGTGACGTTTGCATCGCGGTCGAGCGTGAAAACGGCGGAGACCGCAAGGCGATCCTGATCGGGGTTGAGCGAGCAGAGGTCGTTTGAAAGGATTTCGGGGAGCATCGGAATGGTGCGGTCGACGAGGTAGACGCTTGTCGCCCGTTCGCGCGCCTCTTTGTCGAGCGCGTTCCCGCTTTGTACGAAGAAGGAGACATCGGCGATATGCACGCCGACTTCTATACTCCCGTCGGCGAGCGTGCGTACCGAAAGCGCATCGTCGAAGTCTTTCGCATCGAAGGGGTCGATGGTACACGTGGGAGCGTCACGGAAATCGCGTCGCTTCGGATTCACCGTTTCTTTCTCGAGTATCGCGCGTCCGTGTTCTTTCAGGTACTCGGCATCCTTGACGACGCCCGGAGGGAAGTCGCTTGAGAAGCCCTGGCCCAAGGCGAGCGCTCGCATCTCGGTCTCGTGTGCGCCCGCTTTGCCGATGACTTCTTCGACCACACCCCAGGGGTACGGCGCTCCGGCTTCCCAACCCCGCATGCGCACCAGCACTTTGTAGCCGAGCGCGGCGCTCTTGGAGTCGCGCACCTCGAGCGGCACATACATCTTTTTATAATCCGGCGCGAGCAGCGTTTTCCCGCCATCTTCGACGAGCGTGCCGACGAACGTCTCGCGCGCGCGGGAGACTATTTCAACCACCTTTCCAGCCTCTCGCGGCGGCATCCGTCCAGAGGGGTCGCGGTAACTGCCCGCCGCCGCTATTTTGACGATATCGCCCGAGAGTGCATGGTTCGTCCACTCGGGCGGTACCAGAAGATCTTCACGGTCTTCGCCGACAGAGAAAAAACCAAAACCCTTCCGGGTCATCGTTATCGGACCTTCATAGAAATGCTCGTCCGCCATTTGAGCTACTCTAGCCCCGTTACAAATCAAAGTAAATAGGGTATTTACAACAATTTTGCGCGCCATTCTCGAGTAAAAAAGATTTGTAACGGGGCTAGCAATATTACGAAGCTTCTGCTACAGGCGCGAAGAGAGGAAATAAGAATGAATGTCTTCAATCATTCTTATTCTCCGAACGAGCGTCTGTATCGAGTCTTCGAAGATAGAGTCGCCGGTGGGCGTTTGCGGTTTTTAGTCAATTCTGGTACTGTCTGTTTGCTATGTTGATGATTCGATTTCAGCGCATCGGCCGGACCAATGATCCGGCGTTTCGCATTGTGCTCCTCGAGAAGGCGCGCGCAGCAAAAGCGGGCGGCATCGTGCAATTGCTCGGTACCTACAACCCGAAAAGCAAAGCGCTTACGCTCGATGAGACGCGAGTGAAAGAATGGATCGCCAAAGGTGCCCAACTGACCGACTCCATCCACAATCTTCTCGTACACAAGGGCGTCATAAGGGGGGAGAAGGTAAACGTGCTCCCGAAGAAGACGCCGCAAAAGAATGAGGCAAAGATTGCGGAGGAGGCCGCCGCCGCAGAGGCGGCGAAGGCGGCAGCCGCTGCTGTAGAGCCGGTAGTTGAGGCGCCGACCGAGGAAGAGGTAACCGCTGAGGCGGAGCCGGCACCAACAGAGGAATCCGCACCAACCGCAGAAGCCGAACTAGTCGTGGAAGAGGTTCCGGTCGCAGGCGAAGAGACGCAAACAGTTTAATCCTAGCCGTCCGCTTTGCGGACCGCATATCCCCTTTCTATCTTTCTTTATGGAACCAGACCAAGCATTTCTTGAATACGCGGTGAAAGCGCTCGCTGCTCATCCAGAATCCGTCGAGACCACTCGTACCATCGACCAGATGGGCGTACTGCTCACGCTTACAGTGCATCCGGAGGACATGGGCAAGATTATCGGCAAAAGCGGCAAGACCGCCGAGGCACTGCGAATCCTCCTGCGCGTTATCGGGATGAAGGGGAATGCGCGCGTGAACCTTAAGATAAACGAGCCGAAGGGCGGCAAGCATGATCTGCCCGTACCGGCAGGGCAAGAAATGAAAACCGTCGAGCAGGTTGTCGAGGAATTGTAACCATCCTCTTGGTGCGGTGAGCTTTCCGAACAATGCCGTTCGGGGCGAGCGATTTCGGAGCACGGAATATTTTCTTGCTAGAAAATTTCCTCCTGCTCATCGCCTTCGCTCTTGCGCAGAGGCTCCGAAATCGCTCGCCTCTCTTGGCATATAAAAAATCTACGCGCCTATGAAATTTCACCTCATCACCCTTTTTGAAGAAGCATGCGAGCCATACCTCTCGGCCTCGATAGTGGGCCGCGCGCGCAAGAAGAAAAAGATTTCCGTAACGTATCAGACCCCCCGCGATTTCGTCGACAACAAATGGGGAAAGGTGGACGAGCGTCCGTATGGCGGCGGTCCCGGCATGGTGATGACGGCACTGCCGGTCGTGCGCGCAGTGGAGAAGTCGCTCAAATCGAGAAACAAAGCATCTCGTCGTAAGCAGATAATCATCTGGTTCTCGCCCGCAGGAAAACAATTCACGAACAAAGACGCCGATGCGCTCGCCAGGTATGACGATGTGGCGCTCGTCTGCGGCCGCTACGAGGGTATCGATGAGCGTGCGAAGAAAATGCTGAAGACGCTTGCAAGTGTGAAAGAATTCGCAGTGGGCGAAGCGGTGTACACGGGCGGGGAAGTACCAGCGCTTGCAATAGTAGACGCCGTCACTCGCCGCCTGTCGGGCGTGCTCGGCAAAGACGCGTCGGTCGAGGAGCGCCGCATCGCCTCAAGCGCCGTCTACACTCGCCCTGAAACCATTGAATACAAAAAGAAGAAATACCGTGTTCCGAGGGTCCTTCAAACTGGACACCATGCGAACATCGACACCTGGCGTAAGAAGCTCTGAAATCCTTATCCCCAGCTTCATTTCTTTGGGTTGCACGAAAGAACGCCGACTGGTACAGTAGCAGCATCAGATACGAGTGAGTAACGGAGGGCGATACAGCATTGTGCCGTCGAGTGCCAGGGGCAAAAGATTAATACGGGAACCGAAAGAACGCGATAGCGACAGCGGATTTTAGTCCGTGCGTTCGTATTTCATTTATATAGCTTAGTAGCTTCACGCCACTCCCACATGTCTCACATGCAAAAGAACCTCATCCAAAAGACCTTCGGCGCATTTCGGGCCCCCCGCGTCCCGTTCCCAGATCTCGTCGGACACCAGCGCGGCTCGTTTGACTGGCTCATGAAAGAGGGATTTACAGAGCTCTTTAAAGAGTTTTCTCCTATTACCGATTATTCGGGAAAGAAGTTCGAGCTTCAGTTTGAAAGCTTCGAAATCGGCGAACCAAAATACGACGAAGAGTTTGCACGCGAGAACATGCGTACCTACGAAGCACCGGTACGAGTTACCGTCAAACTTCTCAATAAGACATTCGGCTCGGAAAAATCACAAGAAATCTTCTTTACGGACATGCCGATAATGACGCCGCATGGTTCCTTTATCGTTTCGGGCGTCGAGCGCGCTATCGTGCCGCAGCTGGCGCGCTCCTTCGGCGCGTTCTTTGTTTCTGAACTCATCCGCGGGAAGCCTTTTTTCGGCGCGAAAATAATTCCCTTGCGCGGCGTTTGGATTGAAATCGACTCGGAAGCAGACGGTGCGATTTTTGTGAAAATCGACCGAAAGCGCAAATTTCCGATTACTGAGCTCCTCACGGTCTTCGGCGGCGGCGTTGGCGAAGCCGTCTTAAAACACTTTACGAAAGATCCGCTTGCGCTTGCTGCAGTGCAGGCAACGCTTGCGCATGACGAGGCAAAGTCCGTTGAGGAGGCATATATCGAGATCCATCGTCGCATGCGCGATGGAGACCTCGCAACGCCGGAGAACGCGAAAAACTTTGTACAATCACTCTTCTCGGCGGAACGCTACGACCTCGGAAAGGTCGGTCGCCACCGCCTTAATGCGCGTTTCGGTCTGTCGACCACAGAAAAAGCCCTCGAGAAGCGCATCCTTACGCTCGCAGATTTCATCCACATCATTTCGGAGATTACGAAACTGAATGCCGATTCTTCCGCTCGTCCCGACGATATCGATCATCTTGGCTTCCGGCGCGTGCGCTTTGTCGGTGAGCTCCTTCAGGCGCGCATGCGAGTCGGCATGAGCCGCATGAAGCGCAATATCCAGGACCGCATGTCGACCATTGAGAGCGAAACCACGCTCCCCATGGCGCTCGTAAATCCGCGCCCGTTCCATGCCTCCGTGCACGAGTTCTTCACCGCCAACCAGCTCTCGCAGTTTATGGATCAGCAGAATATTCTTGCGGAGCTTGAAAACATGCGCACGTTCTCCGCACTTGGCCCGGGCGGGCTCACGCGTGAGCGTGCCGGTTTCGAGGTGCGCGACGTGCACCCCTCCCACTACGGACGCCTGTGCCCCATCCACACGCCGGAAGGACAGAACATCGGTCTTATCCTCCACATGGCGACGCACGCACGCACGAACGATTTTGGCGTCATTGAAACGCCCTATGTCCGTGTGAAAAACGGGAAGGTGACCGATGAAGTGGTGTATCTGAATGCGCTCGACGAGGAGCTCGAGGTCATCGCGCACGGTGCGACCAAGCTCGACGGGAACGGGCATATCGTTCCTGATTTCGTCGAGGCGCGTCATAAAGGAGATCCGATTATCGTCGCGCGCGGAGCGATAACGCTTATGGATGCCTCAACCTATCAGATGTTTTCCATCGCGACCTCGATGATTCCTTTCGTGAACCACGATGACGCGAACCGCGCTTTGATGGGTTCAAACATGCAGAAGCAAGCGACGCCGGTTCTCATTCCCGAAATGCCGCTCGTCGCAACCGGTATCGAAGAGCATGCTGCACGAAACACCGGCCGGCTCGTACTTGCCGAGGAGCCAGGCGAAGTCGCACAGGTTGATGCGCGGAAAATAACCGTGAAAAATAAAGAAGGCAAATCAAAAGAATATCGCCTCCAAGGTCTCACGCAGACCAACCAGAATTCAGCGTTCATGCAGCGACCGAGCGTGCATGCAGGCGATAAGGTAAAGAAGGGCGACGTACTCGCGGACAACTCATCGACCGACCGCGGCCAGCTCGCCCTTGGCCAAAACGTGCGCGTTGCGTTTATGAGTTGGAACGGCGCGAATTACGAGGACGCCATCGTTATTTCAGAACGTCTCGTTGAAGACGCCAAGTTCACGACGGTACACATCGAGGATTTTGACTGTGTGGTGCGTGATACAAAACTCGGCCCCGAAACGACGACCCACGACATCCCGAATGTCGGCGAAATGCGGCTGAAGAATCTCGACGAGGAAGGCGTCATCCGCATCGGCGCTGAAGTGCGTCCCGGCGACATTCTTGTCGGCAAGGTAACTCCGAAAGGCGAGACGCAGCTTACACCGGAAGAGCGCCTCCTTCGTTCCATTTTCGGCGACAAGGCCAAGGACGTGAAAGACACTTCGCTTCGCATGGAGGGCGGGAAACGCGGGCGCGTTATCGGCGTGCGGGTGTTCTCCAGAGAAAAAGGAGACCAGCTCGAGAGCGGCATTATCAAAAAGATACTGGTTACAGTCGCTCAGGTGAGAAACGTCTCGGTCGGCGACAAGCTTTCAGGACGCCACGGCAACAAGGGCGTTATCAGTCGAGTGCTGCCAGTCGAGGACATGCCGTACGACAAAGACGGCAATCCGGTCGATCTTCTGCTTACCCCGCTCGGTGTTCCTTCTCGCATGAACCTTGGACAAATTCTCGAGATGCACCTCGGTCTTGCGGCGCACACGCTCGGTTACCAGGCAGTAGTCCCGCCATTTGCCGGAGCGACTGCAGACGAAATTCGCGATGAACTCGAGAAGGCAGGCTTCTCTCGCGGCGGCAAGATGCGGCTCTATGACGGCCGCACGGGCGTTCCGTTCGCACAAGAGATCGCGGTTGGGTACATGTATGTGCTTAAGCTGCACCACATGGTTGAAGACAAGATTCATATGCGCTCTATCGGTCCGTACTCGCTCATCACGCAGCAGCCCTTGGGCGGCAAAGCTCAGAACGGCGGCCAGCGATTCGGCGAAATGGAAGTATGGGCGCTTCTTGGATATGGCGCTGCGTACACGCTTCGCGAAATGCTCACTATCAAATCGGACGACATTCAGGGTCGCTCCGCGGCCTTCGATGCGATCGTCAAGGGAGAGCCGATAAGCCACTCAGGCACTCCTGCGTCGTTCGCCGTTCTCACCAACCAAATTCGCGGTCTTGCGCTCGACGTCGAACCCTTGAATCTGCCACCTGAGCCGGAGGCATAGCATTTATTAATCTTCTCGAATCCTATGGCATTTACTTCTCGAAAACTTCCTCCGCGCGATACCTGGAACGGCCTGCGTCTCGCCCTCGCCTCGCCCGAACGCATTCTGGCATGGAGCCATGGTGAGATAACCAAGCCGGAAACCATCAATTACCGCACCCAGCGCTCCGAAAAGCACGGGCTCTTCGATGAAAAAATATTCGGCCCGGAAAAAGACTACGAATGCTATTGCGGCAAGTACAAAGGCATCCGCTATAAGGGGATTATCTGCGACAAATGCGGTGTTGAGATTACTCGCTCTATCGTACGCCGCGAACGCATGGGACACATCGAGCTCTGTACGCCCGTTGCACACATCTGGTTTTTGCGCAGCGTCCCTTCCCGGATGGCGCTCCTTCTCGGCGCCTCCGCGGCGGATATAGAGAAAGTCGTTTACTTTGCGGGCTACATCATTACGAAAATAGCGGAAGAAGAAAAGAAGCGCCTCCTCGCCGAACTTGAAAGTGAGTATAAATCCAAGTACAAGTCCGCCGAGAACGACAAGGAGCGCGACGCGCTCAAAGAGAAGATGACGCTTACAAAAGCCGAGATTGAAGGAGTCGTGGTAGGGAAAATTCTCGACGAACTCGAGTACCACCGCTACTCAGTGAAATACGGCGGTCTTTTCGAAGCGCGCATCGGCGCCGAGGCGATCTATGACATCTTCCGCGCGCTCGATTTGAAGGAACTCGAAAAGACACTTGCGGCGCGCTACGGACATGCCGGTGCCGCCGAGCGCGAAAAACTCGCAAAGCGCCTCTCGCTTATCGCCGGCCTTATTTCTTCGGGTGTGCGTCCCGAATGGCTCTTCCTTACCCGCATACCGGTCATACCGCCGGCGCTGCGCCCCATGGTTGCGCTTGAGGGCGGACGCCACGCCACCTCTGACGTGAACGATCTCTATCGCCGCGTCATCAACCGCAACAACCGCCTCAAAAAACTCATCGATATCCATGCACCGGAGGTCATTCTGCGGAACGAAAAGCGCATTCTTCAGGAAGCAGTTGATGCGCTTCTCGACAACTCCATCAGAAAGAGCGGCGCCGGAGCGGGTGCAATGACGCTCGCGCAGCGCCGCCCGCTGAAGTCGCTTGCCGACTACCTGAAAGGGAAGCAAGGGTACTTCCGCCAGAATTTGCTCGGTAAGCGCGTCGATTATTCCGGCCGCTCGGTTATCGTCGTCGGTCCCGACCTTGAGCTCGACGAATGCGGTCTTCCGAAGCACATGGCGCTCGAACTCTTCCGTCCGTTTGTCATCGCGGGGCTTCTTGAGCGCGAACTTGCGTTCAATATCCGCGGCGCTGGACGCCTTATTGAAGATGGTGTCTCGGAAGTGTGGGAGATCCTGGAAGAAGCCATCGCAGGCAAGTACGTGCTTCTCAACCGCGCACCGACCCTGCACCGTCAGGGCATCCAAGCGTTCCGTCCGCGTCTCATCGAGGGAGATGCCATCCAGCTCCATCCGCTCGTCTGTAACGCTTTCAACGCGGACTTTGACGGCGATCAAATGGCCGTGCACGTACCGCTCTCGGAAGAAGCGCAGTGGGAAGCAGGGAACATCATGAGCGCCAATAAAAATATCTTGAAACCGGGTTCAGGCGACATGATCGTGCTTACGGGGAAGCCGCTCGACATTGTCCTTGGCGTGTACTGGCTTACAAAAGCGGTCGAAGGAGCGAAGGGTGAGGAGGAATACTTTGCTTCACCGAATGCAGCGATTCTCGCTTCCGAGTACGATGCGATCGATTTGCGCGCCAAAATCAACGTGCTGCCGGTAGTCGGCAAGGAAAAATATGGGGAGTTTAAAGGACGTCCTTTTGAGACGACCGTTGGCCGTCTGCTCTTCAATACGGTGCTGCCTCCCGACTACCCGTTTGTGAACGACACGATCACCAAAAAGGTACTCGCGCGCATAGTTACCGACTGCATCGTCCGTTACGGCCTTGATGCCGTGCCGGACATTGTGAACAAGGTAAAACGTTTCGGTTTTGAGTACGCCACAAGATCGGGTATCTCGTGGGCCGTCGATGACGTCTCCGTTCCGAAAGGAAAACAGGAAATCGTTGACCGGGCCGCCGTAAAAGTTGCGAAAGTCGAGGACGATTATCGAAACGGTCTTCTTTCCGAAGAGGAAAAACGTCGTGTTGCTATCGAGATATGGCAGGGCGCGAAGCAAGAAGTGGAAGAGCTTGTTGCGAAAGAACTTGACCCGATGGGCTCCGTTGCCGACATGGTGCGTTCGGGCGCGCGCGGTACGCTCGGCAACTTGACCCAGATGGCGGGCATGAAGGGCCTCATCCAAAATACCGCCGGCGAGACCATCGAAGTGCCTATCGCATCTTCCTTCAGCGAGGGACTGAATCCGGTCGAGTACTTCATGAGCACGCACGGTGCGCGCAAGGGCCTTACCGACACTGCGCTCGGCACGGCGAAGGCGGGCTATCTCACGCGCCGTCTCTTCGACGTTGCACAGGATTCCATTATTACCGAGAAGGACTGCGGCACGACGCGCGGTGTGAAGATAAACCGCATAAGCGCTTCCGGTATCCAGATTGATTACGCCGAAGTGCTGCGCGGGCGCGTGCTTGCAGAGCCGGCGAGAGACCAGGACGGAACCGTGCTTTTCAAGCAGGGGCACTATCTTTCCGCCGAGGATGCAGAAACGCTTGCCGCATCTCCGATATCTTCAGTCGTCGCGCGCTCGCCGATGTCGTGCGAAACGCGGTATGGCATCTGCCAAACCTGCTATGGCATGGATCTCACGACTCAAGAGCTCGTCGATCTCGGTGAGGCGGTCGGTACAGTGGCGGCGCAAGCCATCGGCGAGCCAGGCACGCAGCTCACCATGCGCACGTTCCACGCGGGCGGCGTGGCCTCCGTTGGGGGCGATATCACGAGCGGTCTGCCGCGCGTCGAAGAAGTATTCGAAAAACGTTCGCCAAAGAACCCGGCAATCATTTCGAAATCCGACGGCATCGTCATGGAGATACGGGAAGAAGGTCGTGAGAAAGTCGTCGTGGTCGCTCCGGTTGCCGGACAAGGGAAGAAAGACGGTTCGGCATACGAATACCTGGCTCCTTATCCGCGCGTGCCGCTCGTACAAAAAGGAGCCACTGTCGTGAAGGGTCAGATACTCACTGACGGCTCCGCCGATCTTGACGATCTTTTCGAGTACGCCGGCCGTGCGATGGTGCAGGAATATATCATCACGGAAGCATCGAAGATTTACGAGCTCCAGGGTGCGCCCGTTTCCCGAAAGCATCTCGAGGTCGTGGTGAAGCAAATGTTCTCGCGCATGAAAATAACGGAAGCGGGCGATACCGACTATTCCATCGGCGACATCGTCGAAGATTGGGAATTCGCACGTGCAGTGAAAGAGACGGGGGCGGCGGACAAACTCGCGCCACAGGCGAAGGAAATTGTGCTCGGCATCAAGGAGAGCGCTCTCTCGCGCCGCTCATTCCTTTCCGCCGCATCCTTCGAGCAGACAACGAAAATACTCATCAACGCGGCGCTTAAAGGCAGCGTCGATCGTTTGCGCGGACTGAAGGAGAACGTCATTCTCGGCCGCCTTATTCCCTCCGGCACCGGCTTCGCGGGCAGCAAAAAACACGCGTTCATAACGAAACTTCAGAATGAGCGTCCGGCGACAGTCCCTTCGGAGCGGCCGAGTTACGTTTCTCCCACGAGCCGCACGCTCTAATATGGCGCAGGATACGGTCGCTCTCATCAAGGACCGTCTCTCCATCGTCGAGATCGTGAGTCCGTACGTGAAGCTCACGCGAGCGGGGAAGTCGCTTCGCGGTCTGTGCCCCTTCCATAAAGAGAAAACCCCTTCTTTCCACGTGAGTCCTGAGCGCGGTACCTGGCATTGTTTCGGCTGCGGAGAAGGCGGCGACGGATTCTCCTTCATAGAAAGAGTGGAAGGCGTCGACTTTAAGGGTGCTTTGAAAATTCTTGCCGAAAAAGCAGGGGTGGCGGTGGAGTACAACGCTGATTCGCGCGAAAATCACTCCCGCCTCGAGCGACTTCGCGCAGCAATGGGTCGGGCAAGCGAGTGGTACGCGGGCACGTTCCCCGGAAGCCTGGGAGAGGCGTATGCGAAGAAGCGCGGCCTCACTGGAGACACGATTCGCAATTGGCGGCTCGGTTTCGCGCCCGACGGCTGGCGCACGCTCCTCGAGGCGCTCACGGCCGAGGAGTTCTCCATCCAGGAGCTCCTCGCCGCCGGGCTTATCAAGGAGGCCGACGGCAAGCCGGGCACGTATTATGACCGTTTCCGCAATCGGCTGCTGTTCCCGATACGCGACACCGCCGGCCGCGTGGTCGCCTTTACCGGCCGCGCCCTTGCGGAGGACGACCTCGCCAAGTACCTCAACTCGCCCGAGACCGAGCTCTACCACAAGTCCGATATTCTCTTCGGCATGGACGCGGCGAAAGAGGCGATACGCGCACGCGACTTTACGATGCTTGTCGAGGGACAGATGGACGTTCTGCTTGCGCATCAGGCGGGCTTCAAGAATGCCGTAGCCCTTTCGGGGACTGCGCTCTCCGAGCGCCACCTTTCTCTCATGAAGCGCTATAGCGAAAATCTCATGCTCGTTCTTGATGCAGATGCAGCTGGCCTTTCTGCCACAGCGAAATCGGCCGCGCTGGCGCTCCGTGCGGGATTACGTGTGAAGGCGGCACAGCTTCCTCAAGGAAAGGATCCGGCGGACCTTATCAGTGAAGACCCGAAAGAGTTCTTGCGCTCCGTTTCAGATGCGAAGCCGGTCGTCGAATTCTTCCTCTCGTCGCTTTCGTCTCAAGAGGGCGATTCGCACCGGCTTCTGCGCGCTGCCGAAGACATCGTGCTTCCTCTTCTTGCCGCGATACCGAGCCCCATGGAGCGGGAACACTTCGTACAAATCACCGCCCGCGTCCTCGGTCTTTCAGACGAAGCTGTCCGCGAGTCGCTCCGCCGTCTGCCAAGGACGGCAGATACCGCAAGCACCGCCCGAATAGCCGTTCCACGTACCCCCGCCGCCCGTCCCGCCCATGAAGTGCGGTCGCAGATGCTTCTTGCCGTTCTCCACGCCTACCCCGATACCCCGCTTGCGAACCGCGTCAAATCGGAGTATCTTCGAATTACTGAAGCTCACCAATTGCCGCCTGATGTGCTCCCGGAACCGGCCCTGTTTGAGGCAGAGCGAGTGTTCGGCGAAGACCCTCTTGAGGACGCGGCGGACGAGCTTCTTCACGCGTTTGAAGAAGCGGTAATCCGCGAGGCATATCAAGAGTCGGTAGCAGATTTGCGCAAGGCGGAGGCCGCCGGAGATTACGCAGCGGCTGAAAATGCACAAAGGGCGTGCGCAAGGATTTCCGCACGTCTCGCCGCGCTCGAACACTGATTCACTTACCGTTATCCAACTGACACCATATACGACATGGCGAATTCCATAAAAAAGAAAAAGAACACTCGAAAAGCTGTAAAAAAATCGGCGGGGAAGCGCTTGTCCGCAAAGAAAAGGCCGGCAAAACGTCTGCGTACGGCAGCCCCCAACCGCAGTAAGACGGTACGGACAAAACGGGTCTTGCGTTTGGCGACGCGTGCCGCAAAAACGAAGAACCTATCGCAGAAGGCATTTTCAGCGGAGCAGCTCATCGAGAAGGGTAAAGAACGGGGCTATGTTACGTACAGCGAAATACTAAAATCATTTCCGCACGTCGAAGATGACGTAAGTTTCCTCGAGTCGCTCTATGAGCGTTTTGCCATCGCCGGCGTCGATGTGCTTGAGGGAGGCATGCTCGAAGATACTGCCGACGAATATCTTGCAACACGCAACATCAAGGACCGGCATTCCACCGGTTACGACTCAATCCAGATCTATCTCCGCGAGATCGGCCAATACCCGCTGCTCATCGCCGCCGAAGAGCGCGAACTCGCCAAGCGTATCGAGAAAGGCGACGCAGAGGCAAGGAACATACTTGCGCGCAGCAACCTCCGCCTCGTGGTCTCCATCGCCAAAAAGTATGTCGGACGCAGTCCTGATCTCACGCTCCTCGACCTCATTCAAGAAGGCAATCTCGGGCTTTTCCGCGCCGTGGACAAGTTTGATTGGAAAAAGGGGTACAAGTTTTCGACCTATGCCACTTGGTGGATTCGTCAGGCGATTACGCGCGCGCTTGCCGACCAGTCGCGCACCATTCGTATTCCGGTGCACATGGTGGAAACCATTGCAAAATACAAGCAGGTTTCGCGCCGGCTCGCGCAGGCACTCGGTCGTGACCCGCAAGCCGAGGAGATAGCTATTGAAATGGGCGTCGAACCGGAAAAAATATACCAGATAGAAAAGATAAATCAGGATACTCTCTCTTTGGAGAATCCCGTCGGTTCGGATGATGACGAGAAGTCAACGCTCGGCGATTTCATTCCCGACGACAAAATTCCTTCACCCGTACAGGAATCCTCCGAGCGCATTCTCGCGCAGCAAGTACGCTCCATTTTGAACGATCTCTCGCCAAAGGAACGCAAGATTCTTGAGATGCGTCACGGCCTTATGGACGGCATCTACCATACGCTCGAGGAGGTTGGTAGGGAGTTCGGCGTCACGCGCGAGCGCATTCGCCAAATAGAAGCAAAGGCCCTCGAAAAAATCCGTTTCCACGACAAAGCCCGGCATTTGAAGTCGTACTGAAGTCCGCCCGGATATGTCCCGAAGAGAGCACGCGTCGCCGCCCCCAACCGGGCGATACGCTCACTCCTGCCGTCGCAAATTGCGGTGCAGCTGCCCTCCGGCGCTGCAATTACCTGCGCCCCCTTGGGCGTGACGAAGCGTCAGCTGCTCCGGCTCCGAGAGTCTCCCTTCAGAACATACCCTCGCCCGTTGGTCCGCGGTAGACTGAAGGTATGGCGACCACAGAAGCATTCGAAGAAGCGTATAAAAAACTGAACGCGAAGCAGAAAGAGGCGGTCGATACCATCTATGGTCCCGTGATGGTCGTGGCCGGTCCGGGAACGGGCAAGACACAAATGCTTGCGCTTCGGATAGGAAACATCCTGCTCAAGGCCGGTGACGCAAAACCCGATGAGATTCTTGCGCTTACGTTTACCGAAAGCGCGGTAGCGACGCTGCGCACGCGGCTTGCGCGCTTCATTGGTCCCGCTGCGTACCGTGTCCGCATCCATACATTCCACGGCTTTGCCCGCTCAATACTCGAGTTGCGAAGTGATCTCTTTCCGCGCATTGCGCTCGGCACCCACCTCTCGGAAGTAGCAGGCGTTACGCTCATGGAGGAATTGCTTGACGGGGGGTCATACACGAGGATACGCAACCCGAAGAATCCTCATCGTGCCGCAAAAGACCTTCTTGCTTTCATGGGCAAACTGAAACAGGAGCATTACACGCCCGAACAGTACTTGTCCGAGCTTACGAGCGCGCACGAGCTCCTGCTCGCCGACCCCGACCGCATCCACGCAGGCGGAACGTATGAGGGGAAAGAGAAAGGGGAGTACCTGCGCCGCCGCGAACGTCTGGAGAAACATATCGAAGTCGCACAGCTCTTTGCCGCATACCAAGAAGCGCTTGAGCGCGAGTCGCTCTATGATTACGAAGATCTTATCAACGAGGCCGTGCGCGGGCTCGAAAAGGACGAGGGGTTCCGCGCGGAAGTGGGTGAACGCTCGCAATTTGTGCTCGCGGATGAGCACCAGGACGCGAATCCGGCTCAGAATCGCCTGCTCGAGCTTATAACCGACTTTGATGGCGTCCCGAATCTCTTCATCGTTGGCGACGAAAAACAGGCAATCTACCGTTTCCAGGGTGCATCACTCGCTTCATTTTTCTCCATTAAGGAAAAATATCCCAAAGCAAAGGTCATTTCGCTCGATGAAAACTATCGTTCGACCGAGAAGATACTCGCAGCCGCACACGACCTCATCGCCCCCGCCCCTGCACTGCTCTCGGAGTCGCGCCCGCCGCTTGTCGCCGTGCGCGGCACAGGAGGGCAGGTGAGAGAAGTGGTGTGCGGCACACCGCGTGAAGAAAGGGAAACTATACGTGCATATATCGAACAGCTCCACGGATCGGGCGTGCCGTACGAGGACATAGCCATCCTGACGAAGAAAAATGCGGACGTACTCGCACTTGCCGATGCGCTGCGAAGCGCAAATCTTCCCGAAGATCACGCGAGTGCGGAGATAAGCGCTCTTGCGCATCCGACAGTGGTTCTTTTCAGAGCGCTCATCCGTGCCGTCGCCGACCTTTCACAGGATGTTCCGTTTGCGCAGGCGCTTTTTATGCCGGGCATGCCGGGTACGCTTGCTGAGCGCATGCAACTTCTCGCCTTGCCGCGCGAAGGGAAACCGCTCATCAGCGCATTCGCGAAAAAAGGAACGAGCGAAATGCGCGTATGGGTGCGACGGCTCGAGAAGCTTGCAGAGGAGATGCCCGCGACACCGCTCATTCCGTGGCTCACGCGGCTCGCCCGCGAGAGCGGGTTTGAGCGCGGCGTACTTTCCTTGAAAGAAAGCGAGGACGCATACGAGGCGTATCAAGGCCTCATGGACGAAGCGGCGCTTCTTGCGGGAAATGACCCGAGCGCGACGGCGCTTGATTTTCTCGCGTACCTCGCCCGCATCGAGAAGCACGAACTCAAGATACGCCGTCCGCGCACGAGGCATGCGGGCGTTCGCCTCATGACCGTGCACGGTGCGAAAGGACTCGAGTTTCCGCAGGTTATCATCGCGCACGCAAGCGATGAGAAGTGGTTCAGTGGCAAGTTGGAAGAATTTTCTCTCCTGCTCGAGAAAGAGGACGACGAACACGATGCGCGACGTCTGCTCTACGTGGCGCTCACGCGCGCCAGAGACGGCGTGCTCATTACCCGCTCGGAAACAACCGAAGAAGACCGCGCGCAGACGCCGCTCCGGTTCATTGCCGATCTGGCACGGCATCTGACGAGGGCGGAATTCCCGCCGCCTGCGCCTGCCGTCATGCCGTATGAGGCGCGCACCATACTCGATCCCGTTTTCCTCAGGGAGCGCCTGCTTGATCGCGGTTTTTCGCCAACCGGCTTCAATAATTACGTCGCATCGCCCTGGCAATATTATTTCCGCACGCTCCTGCGGCTTCCGGATGCGCCGACGCTCCCAATGCTTTTTGGCACCGCCATACATGCGGGCTTGAAATCTTATGCCGACAAGGTGAAAGCAGGCGAAGCGCGGATAGAAGACGCACTCTCCGCTTTCCATGCCGTGCTTGCGCGAATGCCGCTTGCCCCGTTCGATAGGGATGCGTTTGCAGAAACTGGTGCAAAGTCGCTTCACGCATATCTTGCAAAAGAAAGCGCATCAATGAAAGACACACGCGAATCGGAATTCTCAGTGAAGGTATCGCTTGAGGTGCCCGGAGTTGGTGCGGTACCGCTTACCGGGAAGCTCGACCGGCTCGATATACGGAAAGACGGCACGGTCCTGGTCATTGACTATAAGACCGGCAAAGCAAGAAGCGAAAACGATATTAGAGGACTCACCAGGTCGGGCGACGGCGGATATTATCGCCAGCTCGTCTTCTACAAACTCCTTCTCGAAAAAGACGGGCGGTACCGCATGAGCGAGGGTGCGCTGCACTTTGTCGAACCGAATGAAAAGGGAGATATCATTATCCGTCGCTTTGACATAACGGATGCCGAAGTCGCGGCGCTCGAAAAGGAGCTTATGAAGGCGGCGCAAGCGATTGCCGACGGTTCCGCATTTGCCGTGCCGTGCGATAGTGCTGCCTGCGACTATTGCGATCTCGTCGGCTTCTTACGCAAAGACTAGTCCGCCTGCCGGAACGTGCCGGATCCTAATGCGCGAGCGCCTGGTCAACAAGCGACTTGACTGCATCATAGGAATAAGCGCCGTCCATGACAACGGGTGCCGCACCGGCCACGAGAATGAGTGAATACGGTGTGCCACGCGCACCGATGGCGAATGCATTTTGACGATCTGCGTCAATACGCGCGTCTACGTTCGCCGCAGCGTTGCTATAGCACGCGGCGAATGCGTCTCCCTGGACACCGGCTGCTTCGGCGAGTGCGCCGTAATCCAAGGGATTAACCGGCTGATTCGCAAAAAGGGAATGCGTGAACTTCCAGAATGCGTCATTGCCCGCGGTCTTCGCGACACATTCGGCTGCACGGGCGTGTTTCATGGCGTTCGGATGAATCTCGGTAAGCGGAAACTCGCGGAGAACCCAACTAACCCTGCCATCCGCGCCTTCGTTTGCGATGATCTGGCGGAGCGTCTCATCGAAACTTTTGCAGAACTCGCAGTCGAAGTCGGTATACTCGACAATCAAAACGCTTGCAGCGGGGTTTCCGAGAATGTGGTCGTTCACGCTTACAGGCCGTACCAACGCGGCGTTTCCGGTATCAATGGTCGCTTGAGATCTTTTCTGTACTATTGAGAGATACACCGCGCCGGCGATAATCATGCCGCCGAGTACTATCGCAAGGGGAAGTACGGAAGAGGATTTCACAGGGGAAGGGTGTGAGTCATCGCCGGTCCGGTAGCCGGGACATGATTCCAGAGAGACGTATCGATCTTTATATCGCGGATGTCGCGCAGGTCTTTGTATTTCAAAACGCCGTGCGCCAATGCATATTCATAGAGCTCGCGCGTGAGCCGAACGTCCTCGATGCAGTATTTGCGCACGAGGTCGTATTTTCCTTCTCGCCACCACTCGACCGCCTCGAGCCCGGTACCTGATTTGCCATGCCCGAGCGTCGCCTCGGCAAGAGACTGGAGTCGGACGCGCCGGCCCAGCACCTTTTGGACCTCGGTGAGCAAGTCAAGCGAGCGCAAGTGCAGGAGATCGCCCGGATAGTAGCGATTGAGAAGCGGAATATCGAACGTATTGGAATTAAAGCCGATGAGCAGGTCGGCGTGTTCAAGAATTGGCCAGAGCCGAGGAAGCTCCTCCTTCGTATAGGAAGAGTACTCGCCGCTTGCCGAGTCGTGTATGCCAACGACCGTGAGTTCCTGCTCGTGTATGTCGACGTGACCGCGCACCGCAGAATCGGAAACGGATTCAATATCGAAGGTGATGGCACGCATATCGTTCAGCTTCCAGCGCGAAGACGAACGGGAAGCTCGGAAACGGGGAGGCCGGCTTCTTCGCCGGTGGCGAGTATCTTCATGCGGACGGTATTATTGGCGATTTCGTCCGCACCGTATGCGACAAAGAGCGGAATGCCGCGCTTCACCGCTTCTTTTATCTGATCGCCGAGAGTTCGATCGGTCAGGTTGACGAAAACACGCCCGCCCTCTTTGCGCAGCGTGTCGGCAAATGCCTGCGCGGCGGCTATATCGCTTGGGTTTGGCGTGCCGAGATAGAGCTGCGGCTTGCCGAAGTCATGTCTCGGCGAAAGCGCATGCGTTTCGATAAAGTCCGCGAGAGTGATGTCGCCGAGCGCGAAGCCGACCGCCGGAACTGGATCGCCGCCGAAGAGGGCAATGAGCCGGTCGTAGCGTCCGCCGCCGAAAAGCGCCCGTGCGTTCGCGGGGTTGGTGTCATACACCTCAAAGACCATACCGGTGTAATAATCAAAACCGCGCGTAATCGACGGGTCGAGGACGACACCGCTCACGCCGCGCGCCTTTAATACCTCAATACGGTCAAGGAGTCTGCGTTTTTCGAGTGCCACTTCCGGCGCCGCACCGGCATTTTCGATGAGATCGAGCGGATTTTTCAACGTAAGCGCATTCAACGCAATCTCGAAAGATTCGGGAGTCATTTTCGATTTCTTGTCGAGAAGGCGCAGATATTGGCGAACCGCCTCACCCTTGAGTCCGGCGGCCGCGCATGCGGCGTTGAGAAGCGGCCGCGCACTCATGCGGATTACGAAGTCGCCCTCGGAGGCGCCGAAGTCCCGCAGAATGCGTGCCGCGAGCGCGACTATTTCGATATCCGCTTCTCCCTCAGGGAGCCCGATAAGGTCGACGTCTGCCTGATAAAATTCGCGCAGACGGCCTTTTTGCGGACGCTCATATCGAAAACGGTTCCCGATGGAAAACCAGCGTAAAGGGAACGCGAGCTCTCGTCGCTTGCCGGCTACCATCCGCGCGAGGGTGGGTGTCATTTCTGGACGGAGCGTCACATTTCTCGCGCCGCGGTCGATAAAGGTATAGGTCTGCTCGTTTACGATTTCTTCCGAAGTTTTCGCTTCATAAAGCTCGGTACGCTCAAGAGGCGACGCATCATACTCCTCATAGCCATGGAGCGCGAGCGTTTGCCGAACACGCGCAAAAAGCGCCTCTTTCTGCGCAAGGTCGTCGGGATAAAAGTCGCGGACACCTTTATACGGATCGGTCGAAAGTGGCTCAGGCATATGCCCGATTGTATCACCCGTCACACGAAACGGCATCGCGCATGGCGCCATCTCTACGGTTCCTTATCACGCAAATGGCAAGGTAAAGTACGTCCTCGAAATGGCCTGGCTTAATAATTTAATGCCATTTTCGTGTGCCGGGCATCAGATACCGCTCCGCTATGATTTTAAAAACGAGACGACAATAAGGCGCGCGGCACCGTACTGGTCGGTGCGTACTTCGGCGGCAAATCCCTGCGCCTTAAAGAGCGCACCCGCCGCCTCCGCGTGCGCGCTGTCGCATTCGACCCATGCGACCCCGTCCGGAGCAAGGCGCCGCGGCAACTCCTCCGCAATACGACTGATGAGTGAGAGACCATCCGCGCCCGCGCGGAGCGCAAGCGCGCTTTCATAGCCGGCAACACTTTCGGGAAGTACGCGGTTTTCAGGAACATAAGGCGGGTTCGCGGCGATAACATCGAATTTCATGTCACCGAAAGGAGCAAAAAGGTCACCGATGCGAATGTCCGCGCGACCGGCAGCAAGCCCGTTCCCATGGATATTTTTTTGTATTGTCTGCTCATGCATCTCGTCAATCTCGCCGAAATACACTTGAGCGTCCGGCAGTCGCGCGAGCGCCGCGCAGCCGATGGCGCCCGAGCCCGCGCAGAGGTCGAGGAATCGCAGTTCATGAGCACGATTTCCGGGCACGGAATCATTTCCTGCTGAAAATGTTCCTCCTGCTCGGCCCGTCGACCTGCGCAGAGTCCCAGAAATTGTGCTCATGAACTGCTCGACCCACCACTCCGTTTCGGGGCGGGGAATGAGCGGCCGCGAGTCGAGATGGATTTTCAAGCCGAGAAACGGCTGCCAGCCGATAACGTAGGCGACCGGCTCGCTGGAA
>JAGXBE010000043.1 GCA_018971265.1 Patescibacteria group bacterium | reverse complement strand
TCTTTTCCGCCGGAGGCGGATACGCCTCCGGCGGATGCGTTCGCGACCGCGCTTTTGATGAGCTTCGCGATGGGCTCCGCGGTGCGGCGCGGGAGGAATTCGAGCGCGGCGAGCGCGTCCGCCACCTTCTTCCCTTTTGTCAGGTTGGAAACAAGACGGACCTTGCGCGGCGTCTGGTTGTAGCTCTCGAGGATTGCGCGTGTCATAGGCTACTTCTTCTTGGCGGCGGCCGGAGCGGCCTTCGCCGCCTTCGCGGCGTCAATCTCGGCCTGCTGTTTCTTAGCCTCCATCTCCGTCTGCATCTTGCCGCCATGGCGGACGAACTTCTTGGTCGGCGAAAATTCGCCGAGACGGTGCCCGACCATCTCCTCGGAGACGAGGACTTCGAGATGCTGTTTGCCGTTATGCACGCCGAACGTGAACCCTATCATCTCGGGGCTTATCTGGCTCCGGCGCGCCCACGTCCGAATAACGCCGGCCGATGCCGGTTTTGCGTTCTGAACTTTCTTCAGGAGCTTGGCGTCCACGAAGGGTCCTTTACTTAGCGAGCGTGACATGTGTAAGTAATGAAAAGCCCGCGCAAGCGCGAGATACCTAAAAGATACAGGAAGGCATCTCAAGAGTCAACTGTCCCGTTCCCAAACACCCTCATAAATCCTAATCCGTTTCAAAACCTTGACAAATCGGTTTAAAGAAAGAAACGGGAGGCTGAATTAAGCGCCATCCCGTAGTAATTTGGATATGACCTTGTACCGGCGGTCTCTCCGCAAACCGTGATGCACGCCGAGTTTCTTCTTGAGCGCAGAGAACGCCCCGTCAAGTGAGTTGGTGGTATTCGGTATGTTGAGTTCAGGATACTTTTGGAACGTGAATAGATAGGGCAGGTTCCGTTCAAGCGAGCGGTATGCACTGCGAACATTTTTGTGGGTATAGTGCCACTTCGTTTTCCCGTTAATGAATGCGTATTCGGTTTTCTGATTGATGAAATCGCCCCATACCGCATACCATGCGGCGAGCGCCTCGATGAAAGTCGTCTCGTCTGTTTTCGTGAGCGTGAGGACGAGAGTACGGAGCTCCCTGCCAGCCTCGGTCTTGGGTCGCCTCGTGAGATATTTGGTCACCTGCTTGATCTGATGGAACTGGCAGATTTGCACCGGGATGTCCTCAAAAACCTTGAGAAACCCTCGTCGTCCGTCGACCACGGCCGCCAGAATGGTCCATCCTTTCTCTTCGAGAATGGCACGGCCGTAGCGATAGTGGGCCATGAGTTCGCTCGATACTTCATGCCACCAGATGTTCTTCGCAAGCGGCCATGCACGAAAGACGCAGATGCCATACCGTCTGCCCCAAAAGGTCGTGTCGGCGATGACGACAGTTGGCTGAGGAGTGAGTATGGGAGTTGATGTGGCGATGGTTTCGAGTTGCTTGCGCACCCAGATGTGCGAATGGTTGTATCTTCGCGCAAGCTGTTCGAGTGTCTGCTTTTCCTCAACATATTCTGTCCACACTATTTCATGCAAACGATTCGGTCGCCGCTCTGATTGAAACTGGTGCCCGCAGTTCAGGCACTTGTATCGTTGTATCCTTCGGCGAAGACCGTTCTTCTTGGCGCGCCCATCACCACATTCAGGACATACTCGGGCACTTTTTTAGGGTGCATACGTATCTTTTTGCTGTTTTAGCTTGTATGTATGCCACCGTATCACGAAATCAGCCTCCCGAAAGTTTCTTTAACCGAAAAGTTCTCATTTGGAAGCAAAACATTTTTTGTCTCCCTTACTCAGATACGAACGGTCAGTACTAAGAG